>JARLIH010000225.1 GCA_031291845.1 Isosphaeraceae bacterium
AAGCACCCCAAAGAGTTGCACGGATGCATGCTCGTACCGAGAGCATTGAAACCGATAGAGCCATGTCCATTTTGCGATAATAAGTATGGTTGCACGGATGCATGCTCGTACCGAGAGCATTGAAACGTGGAAATGCTGTTCGTCGAATTGGTCGTCATCGTGTTGCACGGATGCATGCTCGTACCGAGAGCATTGAAACGATGCGCCGACGACCACATAAGCGAAAATTTGCAGGCTACACGGATGCATGCTTGCACCGGGAGCATTGAAACGTCAGAGCCACTGCCCGAAGCGACTTCTGAAATCCTTGTTGCACAGATGCATGCTCGTACCGAGAGCATTGAAACGGTTGCCACTTGCTCACCGGGTCGCACGGAATGCCATCGTGTTGCATAGATGCATGCTCTCATCGAGACTATTGAAAATCGGTTGACCAGTGCGTCCTATAAAACACGTGGCCTGGTTGCACGGATGTATGCTCGCGCCGAGAGCATTGAAACGAGAGCCTCCAAGCTCTGGCAGAGACTGCTCTAACGTTGCACCGATACATGCTCGCGCCGAAAGATGTTGGACAGTAATATCTACGACAATAGATTGTTTATCCAAATTGGGCGGGATCCGTTGTTCCCACGCTCTGCGTGGGAACGCTAGCCCTGCCACTCTGCGGCCCGATTTTCCGCCGAAAAGCGGGACGCAGAGCGTCGGAACGAGAGTTTGCGTTCGGTTCCGCCTAAGAAAGCATCGTGTTGATACCAACTCGGATATTGGGCGAGGGATAAGACACTCCCTCGCTGATCTCCGCCGGCTGTCCCTCACGCGAAGCCAGAGGGACTGGGTGCCATGCCCACGTCTTCGTGGGCATGCGCCGCGGGTCGGGCCGACGGAGGGGCGCATGCCCACGAAGACGTGGGCATGGCACCCAACCCCGCTTCCGTTCAGCGGTTGAAGCCGACTTCGCCGGTCGTGGTGGAGATCAACGAGAGGTCTCAGGGATAAGGACTTGGGAGATGCGACGGCTTCTTCAAGAGACGGGGTGGAGAGCCAACGGTGGGGGACCGTGACGCGCGTTGGGACCGTCTTCGGTGCACGGGTTCTGCCGTAGCGTCACGATCGCTTGCCGGCGGGGGATGAGGTTTCCGCCGGACGGTCCTTCCGATGGAGTGGCCGATGGCATAAACTCATCGGTCATGTGGTCGCATCTCCGCCTGACCGTGCTTCACGTCGAGTACCGTGCCGAGCGGCGTTGTCGCCTGCCGGCCTATAAGGGGTCGATGTTGCGCGGATCGCTGGGGCACGCGCTGAGGGACATGGCCTGTTTCGAGCCGGGCGGCCCTTGTGGGCGTTGTCCGAACACGGACCGGTGCGCGGCGGGAGCGCTCTTTGAGCCGCAGGAGGCGGGGGAGGTCGCGGCTCGCTTCGACCGGCCGATGCCTTACATCGTCACGGCCCCGCCGGATCGACGTGAGGCATACGCGGCGGGTGAAGGGTTGGCGTTCACGCTCAGCTTGGTCGGCAGCGGGCGCGTCTGGTTGCCGTGGGTCGTGGGGGCCCTGGCCTCGATGGGGCAGCGCGGGCTCGGCGCAGAACGCGCGCCGTTCGTGCTGTCACGGGTCTGCGTCGAAGCGCCCGCGGGGCAGCGCACGCCGCTTGACTTGCCGGGCAGGGGGGTCGGCCCGGGGGTCGGCGAGCTCGATGGGGCGTCACTGGTCGCCGCCCAGCCGCCGAGCGAGCGCGTCGTGCTGCACTTCGTGACCCCGACCGACCTGCGGCGAAAGGGGCACCAGGCCGAGCAGCTCGACGGCGCCCTGCTCGTGAGCCGGCTGCTCCGCCGGCTGGGG
This sequence comes from Isosphaeraceae bacterium, assembly GCA_031291845.1. Taxonomy (GTDB): domain Bacteria; phylum Planctomycetota; class Planctomycetia; order Isosphaerales; family Isosphaeraceae; genus DAIDJG01. Next base: position 1,839 of record JARLIH010000225.1, read on the forward strand.
GGGTTGCTCCAGACGTATTGCCGGTGGTCTGCCGACGGGTTCGACTTCAAGGCGGTGGTCGACGAGGCGAGCGGCATGGCGTGCCGCGACCTGTCCCTCGAGTTTCGCGAGTGGGAGCGTTACAGCGTGCGACGAGGGGGACGACACCGGCTGTCGGGACTGGTCGGCCGCGTCGAGCTGGGGTCGGTCCCCGCGCGGCTCTGGCCGTACCTGGTCGTGGGCGAGCGGACGCACGTCGGGAAAGGCGCCAGCTTCGGCATGGGCCAGTACGTCCTGGAAGCGCCCCAGGCGTGATCCGATCCGAGGTCAAAGCCCGCGCACCAAGTCTCGGTGGCCAGTGTTGGCTCTCGTCGCCGAGCACGCCGCTCTCGGCGGTGTTTCCAACGGCCTCAGACGGGCCTCGACTCGAAAGGACGAGGGCAGGGCACCTGCGAGGAACACCGCTCCAGAACGCGCCGCACGATACAACCGAGTTTTATGGCCGACCTCCTTGACCTCCGCGCGCCGGCTATGAGACAATCCGTCCCAATTGAGACTGGGTCTCAATATCATCGAAAGTCGCAGTCGACTGGGATTGGTCCCCCAAAGGTCGACCCCCCACCCCGAAGGCCGAGGCTACGTCCGTGACTCCCACACCTGTTCGTCGCGGCTTCACCCTCATCGAGCTGCTGGTGGTCATCGCAATCATCGCGGTGCTCATCGGCCTCCTTCTGCCCGCCGTTCAGGCGGCGCGCGAGGCGGCGCGACGCATTCAATGCGTCAACAACCTCAAGCAGATCGGTCTCTCGCTCCACAACTATCACGACACCCTCGGCGCATTTCCCATGGGCTACGCCGCGCGTAGCAAGTTCGTCGACGGCCAGACCGACACGGCCCCGGGCTGGGGGTGGGCGACGATGATCCTCCGGCAGATGGAGCAGCAACCGATCTTCAACTCGGTGAACTTCACGCTGGCCGTCGAATCGGCCCAGAACTCCACCGTCGTTCGTTCTTCCCTGACGACCTATGTCTGCCCTTCCGACATCACGACCGGACCGTTTACCGTGTCCGACCCGTCCGGTAACCCCCTCGCAACGATGACGCCTTCCAGCTACGCGGCATCCGTCGGCAACGACCTGACCGACTCGGCAACGGGGTTGAACAACGACGGGTTGGGTAACGGCGTGATGTTCCGGAACAGCGGCATCCGCGTGGCCGACATCACCGATGGAACGAGCCTGACCATCATGGTGGGCGAGCGCGCGTGGGCGAACGTCAACGGGGTCTGGGCGGGGGTCGTCACCAACGGCTCGACCCGCCGAGGTACGCTGAACCGCTGCCCCACGACAGGGGCCTTGTTCTACCCGGCGGCGACCCTGGTTCAGGCCCACGGACACCTGCTCAACACCGACACCGACGAGGACGGCGGCCTGGACGACTTTTCGAGCCTCCACCCCGGCGGGGCCAACTTCGTCTTCGCCGACGGTTCGGTCCGCTTCCTGAAGACGGTGCTACGCGACACCGGACAGACGGCGAGCGGCGGGTCGGTCTATTCTCCGTCGAGCCTGGTCTTGCAGGCCTTGACGACCCGAAGCGGCGGCGAGGTCATCTCGGCAGACGCTTTCTGACCCGCCCGTCCCGCACGATGGGTCAGCCCGCCAGGACGCCGGCCCACCGTCCCCAACACCGCCGCCGAGCATCCCACGCCGCGCCCTCTTCCGAGGCGGGACCACGACGGCCCCCTTCGATCGGAAGACCGTAACCTCAACGTGTGACACACACCCGGAGCTGCCGGCAAGCTCCGAGTGCGTCGTGTCCCGCCGAAGGACCGCGGACTCAGGATCTGGTCGGCAATGCTCTTCGACTCATAAGTCAAACTTTAATCATTATGCGCAAATTGTTGTCTTTCTCCAGTGAGGACTACAGTCATGAATAGTCTCGGTTGGGTCGCACATACTCACTGGCAATCCACAACATTGCAAGAGCCTCTTACTTGGCGCTGACGCCATTTCCTTTTCGAGGTCGAAGTTCATGAGACCGCACCCTGTCCCCCGCACCGTCGCGGCCGTAGCTTCTGTTTTCGCCGTGTCCCTCGCGGCGCTGCCGCTTCCAGACGTCGCTTCCGGTAAGGAGCCCAAACCGCGGAAGTCGATCGCGACGGCGAAGGTCCTTTCGGGCAACACGGCACCGGCCCCGTTGAAGCCCGTGGATCCTTACGGGCCGCTCCCCGTTCCCGTACGCCCCGTGAACATCATCCCGTTGTCGCCGGCCGAGCAGCTCGGGAAGAACCTGCTCTTCGACACGACCCTGTCGAACCCCCGTGGCTACGCCTGCGCGACGTGCCACATTCCGGCCACCGGCTTTACGGGGCCGAGCTCTGCGGTGAACGAGGGCCTGGGACCGGTGCCCGGAGTGGTCGCCGGCCGTTTCGGCCGTCGGAAGCCGCAAGCGATCAACTATGCCGCGTTCAGTCCGACCGGTCCCGTCTTCAACGCCGACCTCCAGGTCTGGCTCGGCGGCAACTTCTGGGACGGCCGGGCCCCCGACCTCGCAGGCCAGGCGCGCATGCCCTTCCTCGACCCGAATGAAATGAACAACCCCGCAATCGGCCCGTTGCCCCCGCACAGTGGGGGCTACTCGTCGCTCGTGGCCCACAACGTGAGGTTCGGCCCATTTTTCCGGCTGTTCGAAGATGTTTTCGGCCCCGCCGCGCTTTTGCTTGCCACCGACGCCGAGGTCTACACCATGGTCACGCGCGCCATCGCCGCTTATGAATCCTCGGCCGAGGTGAATCCGTTCAGCTCGAGGTACGACGCCTCGCAGTTCGGGGTCCCGCCGGCGAACGGATATCGGCTCAGCCCTTCCGAGGCCAACGGGCTTGCGCTCTTCTTCGGCAGGGCCCAGTGCTTTCAGTGTCACTCATCCGCGACCCTCGTCCCCGTGTTGAACGCCACCGGCGGCAAGAACACGTTCACGATGTATTGTTACGCCAACATCGGCGTTCCCAAGAACCAGAATAATCCCTTCTATCATCAGACGAGCGCACAGGCGGACCCGCTCGGGTACAACCCGCTCGGCGCGTCGTTCATCGACTTCGGCCTGGGCGCAAACCCGAACCCCGCCCCAAGCGGTGGCCTGTTCATGCATCGCGTGCCGGGCGACATCCCCCAGTTTCGCGGACTCTTCAAGGCCCCAAGCCTGCGCAACGTCGACAAGCGTCCCAGCGCGAGCTTTGTAAAGTCCTACATGCACAATGGTGTGTTCAAGAGCCTCCAGGACGTCGTTCATTTCTATAACAAGCGGAACATCGCGGTCGACGCGCTGGGCAATGAGTCCGCGTTCGACCTGCGCACCGGTCCCCCGGCCGGCTCCACGCCTCTCTTCCCCCCGCCGGAGGTCCTGGACAACGTCCAGAACGTCGCGGGCGTGACGCCGGAGAACGCCGGGGACGACGTGGCTACAAATGGCCAGGTTGGGAACCTGAGCCTCAGCGATGACGAGGAGGCCGACGTCGTGAGCTTCCTGAAAATCCTGACGGATGGCTACACCCGGCCCAACCCGATCGATGCGCCGTGAGGGCACCCGGCGCCCGACGACGAACGGACGCGCGCCGCGTTTTCGGTGCAACCGAGATGCCCGGCGCCGGCCGCTTCCTGGGAACGGATCGGCTCGTCGCCAGCGCGCGGCGCGTTCGCGTTGCGTGTCTTCGCTTTCCTGCTGATCACGTTGCCAGCGGAGGTGGCTTTTGTTGCGCCTTTGACAGCCCCGAAGGGAGCGCAGAGGGAAGCCTGTGGCATCACTTCTGTAGATGTTTAGCCTCTTGTGGGGCGGAATTCGTAATGCGGCAAAGCCGCATTCCTGTAGGGGCGGGTTTCAAACCCGCCCCGTGAAGGGCGGTCAACATGTCGCCGCGATGTCGGTAGCGGTTCGGACCAAGGGAAGAGGGCGGGTTTGAAACCCGCCCCTACACGTTCGTGTTCCGCGCTGCGCGAAACACGAACTCCCCCCAGGACCGCGAACTCGCCCCCAAAACGCCGCTCGCGCCGGCCGATTCCTGGGGCGTTGCCCGGGCTGTTCCACAGCGCCCCGTCGGGACTGCCAAAAGCGCTACGACATAACGCTGAGATCGTCCTTGCCGAGGTCTTTGAGCGCCGGAAGCCCGTATCCTCGATCGGCCGCGAGAGCGCAAGCCCCCGCACGGGTCGGCGGCCCGCCGACGATCAAATCGGAGCAGAAGCTCGAAATCGTCCCCTGGCGGGGGGCTTGTTGACAAGCCTACTATTATTAGGTAGAATCCTATCGTCATTAGGAAGAGCGACTCGTCCAGGGAAGGAACCGATGATGGCCCGAGTGCTCACTTACCTCTTGCCGCCTGCAGTCATCCTGCTGTGCGGTTGTCAGAGCCTCCCGAGGGATTCCGTCACAATGGTCCCGACGCCGACGCAATTCCTGGACGTTCCGGGTGGACGACTCGCCTATGACGACACGGGCGGCAGCGCCCCTCTGGTGGTGGCCGTCCCGGGGATGGGCGACCTTCGAGGTGAGTACAGGCACCTGGTGCCCTACCTTACAGCCGCAGGATATCGTGTCGTCACCATGGACGTTCGCGGGCATGGCGAGTCCAGCACGGGCTGGGACGACTACTCGGCCCGAGCCGTCGGCCAAGACGTCCTGGCGCTCATCGAACACCTGGGCGCGGATCATGCTGCCGTGATGGGAACGTCGTTCGCGGCCGGCTCGGTCGCCTGGGCCGCTCACGATGCCCCGGAGAAGGTGTCGGCCCTCGTGTTTCTCGGGCCGGTCGTGCGCGACCTGCCGATTCCCTGGTTCAAGCAAGCGGCCGTCAAGGCGGGATTTGCCGGCCCATGGCGCGTCGGGTTTTGGATGACCTTCTGGGGTTCGCTATTCCCGACCGCGACGCCCGCTGACCACGCCGAATACCGACGCACACTCCGGGCGAACCTGAGTGAGCCGGGGCGGATGGACGCCCTACGGGCAATGGTCGCCCTGTCGAAACGGGATACCGAGGCAATGCTCGGATCCGTGCGGAAGCCGGCACTGATCATCATGGGGACGAAGGACCCGGACTTCCCCGACCCCGCGCAGGAGGCGAGCCGAGTCGCGGCGCGGACACAAGGTGAAACCGTGTTGATCGAAGGCGCCGGCCATTATCCCCATGCCGAGATGCCCCAGGTCGTCGGCCCGCGCCTGGTCGCATTCCTGAAAGGAGTGCGCTGATGCCTCGGGCTGGACTCGACCGGGACGCCGTGCTGACAGCCGCCATCGCGATCGCCGACCGACATGGGGTCAGCGGTCTGACGATGTCCGGCCTGGCCGAGGCATTGAACGTCCGGCCGCCGTCTCTGTACAGCCACTTCGACGGGCTCGCTTCCATCGAAGACGCCCTGACCCTCCGCGGGTTGGAGGGGCTGCTCGCCGCTGCCCACGAGGCCATTGCCGGACTCGCCGGCGAGGCAGCGCTCGAGGCTCTGGCCCGCTCCCATCGCAATTACGCGTTGGCCCACCCAGGCCTTTACTCGGCCACGTTGCGGCACCCCGAGGACAGAAGCCCGGAGATCCGGTCGGCCGGGACCGCCTATCTGCACGTGGTGCTCGCCATCCTGAAGGGATACGGGCTGCACGGCGAACCTGCGCTGCACGCAACCCGATGCCTGCACGCCGCCCTGCGCGGATTCGTGACCCTCGAATTGAATCGTGGCCTGGGCTTGAACATTAGCGTCGAGGAGTCGTTCGAGACGCTGCTGAAAGTCCTCGAAGCCGGGATCGCGAATATCGCAGGCCGTACCTCCGCCGGCTAGAGGTCTGACGTCTGAGATTGCAACCATGAGGCACCGAGACCAAAGGACACCCACTGCCGGAGCTGGGCGGGTGAGGGGAAGAGGGCGCATTGCCTGCCCTCTTGGCCCTCCTTTCAGGGCGACAGCCACCCTCCCGTTTCCCCGGTGATTCTCCGGTCCGTGCCGAACAGGTCTGTCGGGCCTGCGCGGTCGTATCAAGAACGGCTCCGCCGAACGGTTTCCTTCATCAGGTCGTCGTCGAGATCGGACGAAATCCGATCAAGCCGTCCTGAATGTCGTACATCACATCGTAGTTAAAGAAGAGCCCGATGCCCGTGTTCACGGTTCCGGACGAGCGCGACGCGCCGACATCCACGCGGTTGATGTTCTCGTGTGAACCCGTCACGATTTGCCAGGCGAGGCCCGACGCGAGCTTCGTTGTGAATTGGAGACCGGATTCCAGGCGCCCGTTGACGAGAAGCGACTTGGGAATGCCACCGGTATAGAGCGTGGTCGACGCCTCGCCGGTATCGAAAACTGTCGGCGCGGAGAACGGGGGTAAACCCGTGATCTGGTACCCGAGCGTGGCCCCCTTATCATTCCAGGCGAGAACGTGATTGGCGGCGCCGTTGCCGTAGGCGTAGGTCGTTCCCCGGGAGCCTGCCGACGGCAAGGGGACGGTCGTGAATCCCTGCATGTTCTGTGGGGTCAGGCCAATGGTCAGCGTCGGGTCTTTCCCGGCGACTCCGCCGGTGTGGATGATGAAGCCGGTATGCAGATTGCCAGGCAACTGTGCGATGACGCTGTAAAGGCTCCCCTGCTTTTTCGCCTCGCCAGGGGCCAGGCTCATGCCCAGCGTGCCGTAGAACTGGTTTTCATAGGGCGCTGAGCCCTGAGCCAGCGCACGCTGCCAGCCGGCGACCAAGCTCCCCTTCGCCGACGTGATCAATCCCAGGTAGACGTTCGACGCCGACTCCCCCTGGGCGAACGAAACGTTCGTGCGAATCACGGGCCCGCTATAGTGAATTCCGCTTGTGTAATGCTGATCAAAAGTCGTTGACGTCGTTGTGTAGGACTTCGGGTTAATATTGAAGTTTGCCGCATACATCCCGACCGACCCGGTGTCGAGAAGGTACGGGAGGTACGGGCCACCGGCGACCGACACATTGACGGCGAGACGTTCCTGCGATCCCACCGTCACCAGCTTCAGAGGGACGGTCAGCGTGGTGTCTTGAGCGTTCGTGCTGGCGCCCGGGTCCTTCGCCGTCTGGCTCGTCGCGTGGACGGCGTGCGTCGGAAGAGACACGGCAGGCAAGGACGCCGGCGCCATGACCGACGGGAGGTTGCGCGCTTCGAATCGATCGAGCGCGGCGGCTGGCCTCCAGCGGCGGGACAGTCGTTTCTTGCGGCGACTCGAAAAGATTTTCAACATAGGAACGTGTGATCCTTGGCCTGGTCCTATTCGTGGCATTTCCGGCCCGGGCAGCGATCGGGTCGGATAACCTGGGGACGCTGAGAGAACGCGCGCAGAGGCCCACGGCCGGCCGACCGGTCCGCCACGGCATCGGCGAAATCTCCGGGCTCTCGCGGTCGCATCGTCGACCGTTGACGTCGCGAGGCCGTTACACGCCGGCGGTGGTATCCTGGGTAAGCTTAGATCGTCTTTTGGCAAGGTTCAACTTCGTGCGGTCAACCTCAGGTCGTGCCGGTTCCCCCTTTTCCTTCGAGGCTCGGGGGGGAGGGGTTCACAAGGAGGGAAAAAGGAACTGAGAAGAGGACACTTCCCGCGAGGTGCCACAAATCGCCAAACGCCCAGGCTTGCATCGACGCCGCCCCGAGTCGAAGATGTCTGCCACGCGCCCACGGGGAGACTACGAAAATCATCGAAGGCCCCGATTCGGGGAAGGAGACGTACTGTGAAACGAGTTTCGCTCTTGCTGACGGCGTTGGCTCTCATCACCGGGGCGCAGGCTCAGGAGGTCAAACGCGACATCCCTTACGCGTCGCCGGCGCATGAGCGGCAGGTTCTCGATGTTTATTCACCACCTCAAGCGAAAAACCTGCCCGTCGTGTTCTGGATTCACGGTGGCGGCTGGCAGATGGGCGACAAAACCAGCGTCCAGATCAAGCCCCAGGCGTTTGTTGATAAAGGGTTCGTCTTTGTCTCCACCAACTACCGGCTGCTGCCGCAGGTCGACATGGGCACCATCGTGGGCGACATCGCCAAGTCGATCCACTGGGTGCACGACCATGTCGCCGAGTACGGTGGGGACCCCGAGCGTCTCTTCATCATGGGCCATTCCGCCGGTGCGCAACTTGCCGCGCTGATTTGCACCGACGATCGCTATTTGAAAGCCGAGGGGCTGTCGCTGGCGATGATCAAAGGCTGTGTGCCCGTCGATGGAGACACGTACGACGTGCCGGCCATCATCGAGACGGCGGAGACCCGTCGACGGGTCCACGGCCAGCCGCAGGCGAAGTTCGGTCACCGTGAGAAGTTCGGCAACGACCCGGCGAAGCATCGCGACTTCTCCGCCGTAACGCATGTGGCCAAGGACAAAGGCATTCCTCCGTTCCTGATCATGCATGTCGCCGACCATCCCGACACCAGCGCACAGGCGCAGCGCCTCGCGAGCGTGCTGAAGAGCGCGGGCGTGCCGGTGAAGGTCTTCGGCGCCCAGGAGTCCAGCCACAACAGAATCAACGCGGAGCTCGGACGGCCCGACGATCCCGGCACCAAGGCGTTGTTCGAGTTCGTGGGCGAGTCGCTCAAGAAGTGACGACGCTCTCCGGACAACGTTCCCAACGGTGCGATTAGTAAATCCGTTCTCTCCGACAGGGATACCCGCCGCGGCCTCGTCGCGAAACCGATCGCGCTGCTGGGGGCATGGCAGCGTTTCGCCGATTCTTCTTCGCGTCGTCAGCAAAAGCACGTGGCGGTCACGCGCGGGCGAACGCTCGGGACCGCCGTGTACCGGCCGGTCGGATCGACCATGAAGCTTATCCGTTGGCCGCCGCAGCGATCCCGATCGTCGACGGCTTCGACTTCAAAGACATGCTCGCCTTTGGCGAGGCGCTCGCCCGGGAGTGGGGCCACCCACTCACCGGCGTCGGAGGGCTCGAGGGGGAACCAAGGGCCGTCATCGAGCCGGCCGCGGATCGTCGCCAGAAGTGACATGGACCATGACTTCACACGGTACTGGTCCGAACGGGCGATGATGTGCCGTGGCCCGGTCGCCAGCAGCACGTCGCGTGGGTGCGTCACGAGCACGACGGGACCGGAGTCGTCTACCGAGCGGTACGTGATAGCGAAGTCCTCGCCGTGGAGATAGCCGATGGCGTAACCGGGAGGGCCCCCTTCCGGGTCGCCGATCGAGCGGACGGCGACCACCACGTTGTTGCCGTCGTTGGCGACCTGCCCGTAGTGGGTGTGCCCGGTGATGATGGCCCCGATGCGCCGGGTGTGGACGATCGCGCGCCAGTCGTCGATTCCCGGGCCGGCGAAGTCCTCCCAGATCTGGTACGGATAATTGTGCTGGAAGACCACCACCGTCTCGCCGGCGGCCAGGGCGGCGTCGACCTCGTTTCGGAACCAATGGACCTGCCGGGCCGAGAGGCCCAGCGGCCGGGCTTGTTGCGTGTCGAGCCGGATGAAGCGATAGCCTCGGAGCGAGGATGCGCCATAGGTCTCGCCGACGCGGGCGCGGAAGCCCTGCGCTTGGGGGTCGTCCTTGACGTCGTGATCGCCCACGAGGGCGTAAATCGGGACCTTGATGCGTGCGCACAAGTCGTCGAAGAGCCGGAACTGGTCCTCGGTCGCGTCTTGAACGTTGTCGCCGATGAACTGGACGAAGTCAGGGCGGATGAGGGTATTGACCTCGTCCGCCATCCAGAGCGCGACCCGATGGTTGTCGAGGCCGGGCTCGGTCAGATGAAGGTCGCCGGGAACGACGAATGTGACGGGCGGATTCGGCGGGGTCATGGCGTCCTCACGAGGTAGCGTTGGTGGTCAAGACGAGGGGCGTATCGACGCGGTCGCTCGTCGGGGGTTCGTCGGCGCGCATCGTCTCGGGCATCGCCAGACCGAAGAAGAGCGCTGCGGCGGCGGCGATCGCCGCCAGCGTGACGAGGCCGGCATTGAAGCCCGCGGCCTTGACGACGAAACCGGCGAGGACGTTGCTCAGCCCGGCACCAATTCCCGTCGCGGTAGCGAGCGCTCCTTGCGTCAGGTTGAACCGCCCGGTCCCCTTCGTCAGGTCGGCGACGACCAGAACCGACACGACACCGAAGATCCCCGCGCCGATGCCGTCGAGAAGCTGAACCGCGACGAGGTAGAACGGATTGACGCTCACACAATAAAGCAGGCCGCGGACCGGCAGGATCGCAAACCCGACCAGGAAGACGGGCTTCCTTCCCCAGGACGACGCCAGGCGGCTGGCGGCGAGCGCAACGGGCACCATCACGACCTGGGCCGCGATGATGCACGCCGACATCACCACCGGCGCACCGGACTTCATCCCATCGCCCGATTTCTGGCCGACGAGGGGCAGCATCGCCGCGTTCGCGAAGTGGAAGAGGGTGGTCGACGCCATGAAGACGGCGATCCGTCGGTCCTCGAAAAGCGCACGCAGGCCGATGGCCGCGCGCCCTTGCGCCTCACCATCGTCTGCGCCGCGGGCGAGCTCGTGATCGATGTCCCGCTCGCGGATCATGAGCACGGCCGCCGCACTCGCGGCCGCCATGGCAGCGACAAGAAGGAACATTGCTCCGTAACCGAGCAGATAGGCCGTGCCGCCGGCAAGGGCTGCGGCGACGACGTTCCCGCCGTGGTTGAACGCCTCGTTTCGCCCCGTGCGCCGGGGCATCGCCGCACGGCCGGCCAGGCCCAGCGTCAACGCGCCGATCGCGGGCGGAAACACGGCCGCCGCGGCCCCGATCGCCGCCTGCACGCTTACGACGACCGCAAATACGGGGACCACGTAAAGCGCAACGCAGCCCACGGCAACCGCCGCCGCGGCGAGCGCCACCGCGAGGCGCTTCCAGCGGATGCGATCGATCAGGGCACCCGCGGGAGTCTGGGCCAGTACCGTCCCGATCTGCGACGCCGCGAGGGCAATGCCGACCTGGCCCGGATCCCAGTGATGGTTCTCCCGCAAAAACGTTCCCAGGAACGGCCCCATGCCATCCCGTACGTCGGCCAGGAAGAAGTTCAGTGCGTCGAGCGCGCCCCGATCTGTCGCGGACAGCGTGCGCTCATGGCTATCGGTCATCGGTTCATCGGTTTCAGGCATCGTATCGACCTTCCGTCGAACGGTGAGACCCGCATGCCGGCCGCGACCCACTCAAGTCGCCCAACGAGGCGGCTCCGCTACGGCCGTCGCACGGACGTGTTACGCCGCACGGATGCAACCGGCACGTGGTGCCGACCGGCAGGAGCATTGGGGATGCCAAAGAATAAAAGCGCGCCATTTCGGCCCGATAACGGCAATCCCGCTCCCTCGGTGAGAACAGTTCCCCCACCGAGGGCGGGGGAGATTCGCCCAGCGAAGTGATCTGCGTCCGCCGCAACCGCCCACGGCGAGCTGGGCAGCCGCCTCAAGGGCGGTGCAGGCTCGTTTCCTGTCCACCCACGCGGTCTCGGCGGCCAGGGCGTTCACGAACTCCCGAGCCGCGGCAAGCCCTTGCGGCGCATCCGTCCGTTGTGGTTCCCTCAACCTGGGGAGCATGATGCGCGTTTCCCAAGCCGGTTATGTGAGCGCTGCCCCGCCTCCCAACGCAGGTTCCCGCACGGTCACGCCGATCCCGCGAAATGTCCTATCTTGACTTTTCTTGTCGAAATAGGGATGATTCACCAAACAATCGCTAGGAAGAACGCCGATGAGTGTGTCGTCGAAGTGTTATTACGCGATCCGGGCGATCTACGCGCTGGCGGAACATGACTCGCCGGAGCCAATGAAGATCGCTGATATCGCTGCGCGCGAATTGATCCCGATCCGGTTCCTGGAAGTGATCCTGGGCCAGCTCAAGGGGGGCGGTTTTGTCCAGAGCCGGCGCGGGGCCGAAGGGGGATACCGGCTCGCGAAGCCGGCAGACCAGATCACTGTCGGCGATGTGATGCGGTACGTCGACGGCCCGATCGCGCCGGTCGATTGCGTCAGCCAGTCGCGCCCCAAGGAGTGCGAGTTCCACGGCGAGTGCAGCTTCTTCGGCTTCTGGGGACGCGTCCGGCAGGCGATTTCCAACGTCGTCGACCGGACGACCTTTGCGGACCTGATCCGCGAAAACCAGGAGCGCAAACGAGGCTACGTCGGGGACTGGATCATCTAGAAACGCACCGCCAAGACACACGGAAGAGAAGAGGGATTAACCGCCAAGGCGCCAAATACGCCAAGGCATAAGACAGAGAAGAGTAGACAAGAGTAAGATCTAATGAATCGATCGAACAAACCAATCCGTTTAATACCTGATCGCTCACGTCTCTCGCTCTTACCTTGGCGCCTTGGCGGTTTATTCGTATTCCCGTTGATCCTTGGCGGTTGTGCGCCGAGCCAGGGTGCCAGCACAAGTGACCGGCTGACTATCGGCGCCTATTCGGTGCTGCGTGAAGCGTTCCACAACGGCGTTCTTCCGGCATTCGCGGCCCACTGGAAGGAAAAGACGGGGCGGACGGTCGTCTTCGAGGAGTCGTACAACGCCTCGGGCGCACAGAGCCGGGCGATCGCGGCGGGGTTTGACGCCGACATCGCCGCGCTGTCGCTCGAAGGGGACGTCGAGCGGCTCGTGAAGGCCGGGCTCGTCCGGAAGGAATGGAAGAGCGCTCCGGGGGGCGGGATGATCACGAGGAGCCTCGTGGTCATCGGTGTCCGCCCCGGAAACCCCAAGGGGATCAAGGACTGGGGCGACCTGGCCCAGGAAGGAGTCGGTGTGCTCTATCCCGACCCCAAGACCTCGGGCGGGGCGCGCTGGAACATCAACGCGATCTTCGGCGCGGGGATGCTGCGCGACAAGGCGCACCCCGACCTGCAGGCCGGCCGCGACTTGCTCGCGCGCGTCCAGACGAGGGTCGTGAACATGGACTCGTCGGGACGGCAGAGCATGGCCACGTTCGAGCGGGGGACGGGGGACGCCGTGGTGACCTATGAGAACGAGCTCTTGCTTCAGCGCAAGCGGACGGGGCAGGAAGCACCTTACGTCGTGCCCGACGCCACGCTCCTGATCGAGGGGCCCGCGACCGTCGTGGACGCCTCGGTCGAACGCCACAAAAACCGCGACGTGGCCGAGGCGTTCCTGGACTACCTCCGGACCGCGGAGGCCCAGCGCATCCTCGTGGACTACGGCTTCCGGCCACTCGACCCCAAGCTCGACTACGGGCCGGAGCGCGTACCGCTACCGCCAAGGCTGTTCACGATGAAGGACCTCGGCGGCTGGAAGAAGGTCAACAAAGAGGTCTACGACCCGGGCGGCATCTGGGACCAGCTCTTCACCGACCGGCAGCGGGGAAAAACGCCATGACGGCCGTCGATGAAGCTCCCGTCGCCGCCGCCGTCCCGGCGGCTCGCGAGCCTGCTGCGCTGCGCCGCGGCGTGCCGGGCGGGCTGCTCCGCGGGGCGACTCTCTCGTACCTGGGCGTGATGGTCGTGCTCCCGCTGGTGGCGCTCGGCTACGAGGCGGCCACGCCCGGCGCATCGGCATTCTGGAAAGCGATCGTCAATCCGTTCGCCTGGCACGCGCTCAAGCTGACGTTCGCCACGGCCGGGGTCATGGTGCTGATTAACGCCGTGACCGGCACCGCGACCGCCTGGGTGCTCGTGCGCTATCCGTTTCCCGGGCGCGAGATCATGAACGCCCTGATCGACCTGCCGTTCGCGGTGCCGACCGTGGTCACGGGACTCATGCTCGTGGCGCTTTACGGTCCGTCGAGCGTGCTGGGGGTGCTGCTCGGCAGGATTGGCTTCGAGGTGATTTACCAGAAGCCCGGAATCGTGCTGGCGCTCTTGTTCGTGACGTACCCGTTCGTGATCCGGAGCGTTCAGCCGGTGCTGCTGGAAATGGACCGTGCTGAGGAGGAAGCCGCGGCGACGCTCGGCGCGAGCGCGTTCACCACGTTCCGCCGGGTGACGCTGCCGACCCTCTGGCCGGCCATCCTGACCGGGACGGCCCTGTCGTTCAGCCGGGCCCTGGGCGAGTTTGGCAGCGTCGTCATGGTCGCCGGGAACCGTCCGCTGGAAACAAAGACCGGTCCGATGTACATCTTCGGCGAGATCGAGAGCGGCAACCCCCACGGGGCGATGGTCGTCTCGGTCGTGCTCCTGGCGGCTTCGCTCGGCATCCTGATCGTGCTGAACCTGCTCCAGCGCCGGGGGGGCAACGCGCATGGCCACTGAGACGATCCCGCAGATAGGCACACCGCGGCGGCCTCTCGGGCGCTGGCTGCTCACGGGTGCGGTACTGACCTGGTTCGCGTTCCTGATCCTGGTCCCCACGCTGGCCCTGCTGCGTGCGGCCTTGGCCCGCGGGTTCGGACCGTTTGCCGAAGCGCTCGCCTCGCCGGACGCACAGCGCGCCTTCGTTTTGACGCTGTGGATCACGCTGCTGGCGACCGTGGTCAACACGGTCTTTGGCCTGGCGCTCGCGATCGTCCTGGTGCGCCAGAAGTTCTGGGGCAAGACGCTGGTCGACGGCTTGGTGGACCTGCCGTTCGCCGTATCGCCGATCATCGCCGGGCTGATGCTCGTCATCCTGTACGGTCCGAAAGGGTGGCTCGGCACGTGGCTGGAGCGCGCGGGGTTGCACGTCGTCTACTCGTGGCCGGGGATGCTGCTGGCGACGACGTTCGTAACGTTGCCGTTCGTCGTGCGCGAGGTCGTACCGGTCTTGCGCGAGTTCGGCGTGGACCAGGAAGAGGTGGCCTACACCCTGGGCGCGGGGCGTTGGCGAACGTTCTGGCGGGTCACGCTGCCGTCGATCCGCTGGGGGCTCGCCTATGGCGTGACCCTGACGGTGGCTCGCGCCCTGGGCGAATTCGGGGCGCTGCTCGTCGTTTCGGGCAATATCCTGGGCCGTACCCAGACGGCGACGCTTTACATTCACGACGGCATCGAGAGCTTCAACACCGAAGGGGCCTATGCGGCGAGTTTGCTGCTGGCGGGGGCGTCGTTTGTCCTGCTGATCGGTATGGAAACGTTGCGCAAGCGGGTCGAGGCACACGAGCGGGCGAACGGTTAGGGAGGCGTACAGGTGGGTATCGAAGTCAGGAACCTGACCAAACATTTCGGCGCGTTCGCCGCCGTGGACGGTGTCTCGTTCGAAGTCCCATCTGGCCAGCTCGTCGCCTTGCTGGGTCCGTCGGGCTCGGGCAAGAGCACGATCCTCCGCATCATCGCGGGGCTGGAGCCGGCCGACTCGGGCGACGTGGCGCTCACCGGCGAGGACGCGACGCACCTGCCCGTTCAGCAGCGAGGGGTCGGGTTCGTCTTCCAGCATTATGCGCTGTTCCGGCACATGAACATCCGCCAGAACATCGCCTTCGGGCTGGAAGTGCAGCGTCCCAAGCCATCGCGGCGCGTGATCCGGGAGCGCGTCGACGAGCTGCTCCACCTCGTGCAGCTTCATGGCTACGCCGAGCGTTATCCGTCGCAGCTCTCGGGCGGTCAGCGGCAGCGCGTCGCGCTGGCCCGGGCGCTTGCGCCCCGTCCCAAGGTGCTCCTGCTGGACGAGCCGTTCGGCGCGCTCGACTCGAAGGTCCGCGACGAGCTGCGCACGTGGCTCCGGCGCCTGCACGACGAGGTCCACGTCACGAGCTTGTTCGTCACCCACGACCAGCAGGAAGCGTTCGAGGTCGCCGACCAGGTCGTGGTCCTGAACAGGGGCAAAGTCGAGCAGATGGGCCCGCCACAGGAGCTCTACGAGCGCCCGGCGACCCCGTTTGTGACCGAGTTCCTCGGCTCGGTGAACATCTTGCGGGTCGAGACGGTGCTGGGCATGCAGAGCCAGGACGAAGCTCCGCTGTCGGTCTCGATTCCGGGGGCCGGCGAGCAGGCGTCGATCTACGTCCGTCCCCATGACTTCGACATCACCCGCGAGCGTAACGGCCGGCCGGCCTGGACCGCCCGGATCCGGCGCCTCACGCCGCTCGGCGGCCTGGTGCGGCTGGACCTCGACTTGCTCGACGGCACGAGCTTGCACGTCCAGCTCACCCGTGAGCGGAGCCTCGAGCTGAACCTCGCCGATGGCGAGGACGTGTTCGTAACGCCCAGGGATCTCAAGTTCTTCAGCGAGTCGCGGGCGTTCGTCGAGAACTATGTGATCTGAGCCGCCGGCGTCAGGCTTCGGGCTCGATGCCCATGGCCCTGAGTTGCGCTGCCAGGCGCGCGGCCCGGGCGTCTGCCTCGCTGGCCCGGGCGTCTGCCTCCTGGGCGAGGGCCGCTAATTCGACGTAAGTCGCGAAGGGGCGGGCGTCGGGGCCGATGATCTTCAGCTCGGGGCCGCTCAGGTCAAAACGGATTCCAAGGCGGGGACTCACCCAGCCGTCCATCTCGGCAATCTCGTCGAAGATCGCCCCGGTGCGCCGCCAGCCGCTCAGCTCGATGTTGTCGGGATCATATACGTAATATTCCTCAACATCGAAGCGCTCGTAGAAATTGTACTTGCGCATCATCTCCAGCGGCCGGTTTCCAGGAGACAGCACCTCGAACACCACTTGCGGCGCGATGCCCCCTTCCTTCCACTGCATGTACGAGCCGCGGTGACCCTTGGGGCGGCCGAAAACGACGAGCGCATCGGGACCAATCCGTGTCTTGTTGTCCCCTTCGATCGGATACCATAGAAGGTCCCCGGCGACAAAGACATTCGGATTGTCGCGGTAGAGCGCCTCCAGGCCCCCGACGATGGTCGTGATCCACTGGAATTGCAGCGTGTTTTCCGCCATCGGGAGTCCGTCACTATCGGGGTAGACGACGTCCGCCTCGTGATCGGGAGCGCTAGCGAGGGCGATCGGGGTGCTCATGGAACGCGATCCTCTCGGATTGTCCTACCGATTCTACAGCAGGCGGCCTCCGGAGATCGAGAGGGACGACTCGGTCCGGCCGCGCGTTGTTGACTCTGCCACGGCCGACCCACGATCGATCGGAATGGCAAACCGGGACGTGCTCCCCGGCCTGTTCCCAGATACCACACGCCCATTTCCCGGCGTCTTCATCGTGTTATCATGAGCGAAGGTCTTGTCAAGGACACGAGAGCGGACCGGGGGCGAAGAGTGATGGTCGTTAAGCTCGCGCTATGGGTGATTGCGGCCGTCGGGGCAGGGGGGGCCGGCCTGCCGGACGTCGAGGGGAGGCTGGAGGCGGGCAAGCCCTTTTCGACCGCAGTTGCCGCCCCGGACGCTGCACGCAACCTGTCGGTGCTGATCGCGCTCAAGCAGCCGGGGCGGCTCGCGCCGGGG
>JARLIH010000226.1 GCA_031291845.1 Isosphaeraceae bacterium
CACGCTTTGCCGGAGGTGGCGCGCATTCGCGAGCAGCTCAGCGATGCGTACCGACGAGCGTCCCAGGCCGAACGGACGAGCCGGTCCAAGAACGACCCGGCACGACTTCATGCCCAGCACCAGATCCAGGAACTGAACGCCAGGCTTCAGCGCCACTGGGAGGCGAGAAGGGACGAGCTGACCGAGCGGGTGAGCCAGGACGGGACCGACGACGGCGACCCCGACCGTGCCGTCCGCGAGCACACGCTCCGCGTGGAATCGCTGACGGCCCGGCGCGCCGGTTACGAGGCGATGCTCGCGAAGCTCGACGTGGCGAACAAACAGGAAGGATCCGACGCGGTCAAGGTCGCCCTGGTCCGCGAGGAGCTGGCAAGCGTCCGGGAGATGAAGGAGGCGGTGAGCAAGCGGCTGGAGCAACTTCGGTTTGAGTCGAAGGCCGACGCGCGCATCAGCAAGGTCAGCGAGGCGCGCGTCGTGGGGACGCCGGTCAGCGACCCCCGCACGAAACTTTACATCGCGGCTCCGCTGGCCCTGCTGTTCTGTGTGTTCGGGCTGTTCGTCGCCCTGGAGTTGAGGAGTGCGCGAGTAGACGACCTGGATGCCCTCTCGCGGCTCGTGGCGATCGACGTGCATCCGGTCCCGGCCCTCCCCGCCCCGCCGACCGCGGCCGTGGGACGGCTGTCGCGCCTGCGGGAACAGCGGGTCCAGGACTTCCTCAGAAGCCTCGATCACCTCAGGGTCTCGCTGTGCGACGACGATCTCGACCACGCCCGCCCGACGGGCCGCTGCTTGCTGATCACCAGCGCCGTCGCGAGCGAGGGGAAAACGACGCTCGCAGGCGAGTTCGCGATCTGCTGTGCGAGAGCGGGGATCTCCACGTTAGTCATCGACGCGGACTTGCGGCGGGCTTCGCTGAGCCGCATGGTGCACGAGGTGGACAGGCCGGGGCTGGGGGGCGTGCTCAAGGGCGAGGTTTCCCCCGAGGATGCCTTGGTCTTCGTGGAAGAGGGCCGTTTTCACCTGCTCCCGGCGGGCGTGTCCGTGGACGACCCTGGGGCACTCCTGAAGGGACGCCGGATCAGTCACTTGCTGGCTCACTACCGACAGCGCTACGACCTGCTTATCATCGATTCTCCCCCGGTCCTTCCAGTACCGGATGCCCTGAGCCTGGGCCGGTGGACCGATGGAGCGATTCTCGTCGCCCGCCACGGTTTCAGCCGGGTCCCCCTGGTCGGACGGGCGCAGCGGCAAATCGCCGCGGCGGGAATTCCGATCCTCAAAACGGTCGTCAACGGCGTTCCCTCCTCGCGCCATCAGTACGGCTTGGGTGGTTACTACGGAGGCTATGACGTGGACCCAGAGCGGAGGGCGCCGAGCGTGGTTACACCCCCGTCGACCTGATCTCACCCGACGGTGCTCCCACGGTGCCGGAACGCCGCAGGGAGGGTGCCTGCGCCGCATGCCTTGCGGCCCGAACGCAAGCCCGCCGCATCAAGCGACCCAGCGGCCTTCGAGGCAGAGTGACCAAGAGACCCGATTCCGACTTTCCTGGGACGTTCATAAATGAGTGGAATCGAGAATCAACATGTAGAAAATGCGGCGCCGGCGACGACCGGCGGCGCGAGTGGTCAGCCGGGCGTGCCTCCGAGTGCGGCCGGTGCGTTGGCCGACGATCGCGGTGGAACGCGGGGATTCGGGATCGCGCGAGGGATTGCCCTCGCCGTTGTCGCGCTGGCTTTGGGCGCGGCGTACGCCCCGAACCTCGTTGATCTCTACCAGACATGGGCGAATGACCCGAATTACTCGCACGGTTTTCTCGTGGTGCCTGTCGCGCTCGTGATCCTGTGGCGCCGACTGGCCCATGGCGGCGGAGTTACAGACGCGCGGCCGTGGACCTGGGGCTGGTTGCTCCTGGCCGCCGTTCTGGCAGCGCGCGGGCTGTTCTACGAGTGGGGGATTGAATGGCGGGAGACGGCCACGTTCCCCCTAATCATCGTCTGTCTGACCCTGACCCTGGGTGGGTGGCGGCTGCTGGGCCTGGTCTGGCCCGCGATCGCCTTTCTCGTATTCATGCTCCCTTTGCCGCCGAAACTCAACGGGGCATTAGCCCAACCGCTCCAGCGGGTGGCGACCGCGGGCACGTGCGCGCTGTTGAAGCTTACCGGGCTGTGGGTCGTTCCTGAGGGAAATGTCATCCTCGTGGGCAAAGACACATTGGAAGTGGCCGAAGCGTGCAATGGGTTGTCGATGTTGATGTGTTTGGCGGCCACGGTCGCGGCCATGACCGCGTTGGTGCCGATGGCCGGGTGGAAGCGGCTCGCGTTGCTCATCAGCATCGTCCCCGTCGCACTCGTGAGCAACATCCTGCGGATCACGGCGACCGCTTGGGCCTATCACCTCTTCGGGGCCGAGGTGGGGGGTCACTACGCGCACGACGCGGCGGGCTGGCTGATGATGCCTACGGCCCTGTTGTTGGTGGGGCTAGAGCTAGGAGTGCTCTCCTGGCTCATCGTCAAGCAAGCGGCCGGTGACGCCGGACCCCGCGCGGTCCTGTCGCTCCGCGCGAACGGAGCGAACTGATGGATGCGGGACGTGGGAGCAGGGGAGGACCGATGAGCGAGCGCCTGTGGGTCTGGGGCCTGCCGCTTGCGCCGCTGAGCCTGGCGCAAGCCGTCGAGGCGACGGTTCGGCTCGTCCGGGCGGGCCAGCCTTGCTATTTCATCACCGCCAACACGCACTACGCCATGTTGACGCACCAGGTGCCAGGGCTGCACGCGGTCAACGCCAGGGCGGCGTTCCTCCTCGCCGACGGCGCCCCGCTGGTCTGGGCTTCGCGATGGCGCAGGGGAACCTCGCTGCCGGAACGCGTTGCGGGGTCCGACCTGATCTATCAGGTCTGCGAGCGTGCGGCCGCGGAAGGACTGCGTATTTTCTTGCTCGGAGGCGAACCCGGGGTGGCCGACGAGGCGGGGAAACGCCTCTCAACACTCTACCCCGGGATTCGCATCGTGGGTACGGCGGCTCCGGCCGTCGGCGGTCTCACCCCGGCCGAACAGGAAGAGCTGTTCGCCACCGTCCGCACCGCGCAGCCGGACATCTTGTTCGTGGCCTTCGGCCAGCCCAAGGGAGAGTTGTGGATCGCGGAGCACTGCGAGTCGCTCGGCGTTCCGGTCTCGGTTCAGGTGGGTGCCGCGATCGACTTCGTCGCCGGCCGCGTTCGGCGCGCGCCGCGCGGGCTCCGGCGGGTCGGCATGGAGTGGGCCCACCGGATGTGGCTCGAGCCGCGGCGGCTGGCACCGCGCTACGCCCGCAATGCGCTTTTCATGGCCCGGATGTTGGCCCGTGAGTTCATCGGGGCCAATCGGCCGGGGGGCCAATCGGCCGCTCAACTCGCCGAGGTCGAGCCATGAGCGGAGACGATTCCCAGGCGTCGCGCGATGCCGAATTTCGGGGCCACCCACCGCCGATCGCTTGGCTCGTCCCCTCGCTGGCCGGCCTGGTTGCCGCGTGCTTCGTCGCGCTGCCGATCGGCCGCCTCAGCGTGACGGTCGATGAGTGGCGGTACGTGCACGACGGCGTCCGTTGGTGGTTCGGGGGAGACGCCGTGTGGCTGATCGACTTCGGCACGCTTCCGCTGCCGTTCTGGATTCAGAACGCGCCGGGGGCGCTCTATTTGTGGCTGAAGCACGGCGATCTCCCGGCGGGGCTCGCGGCCGATTTTGGCAAGACATTATCGCTCGCGGACCAGTTGACGCTGCTGCGGCTCGCCCGCGTGACGAACTTCGTGCTGGCCGGGTTGGGGACGATCGTGACGGTGTGGCTGCTGGCCTATCGCACCTTCGGCGCCTGGGCCGCGGCCGCAGCCGCAGCACTCTGTGCGGTCGAGCCGAACTTGCTGGCCGGCTACGCGCTGGCCACCGGCGATGGGGTGATCGTCCCTTGCGCTTTGCTGCTGATGCTTGTCTATCCGGCGTACGTGCGGCAGCCGACGGTCGGTCGTCTCCTGTTGACGGCCGGCGTGTTTGGCTTGGGGGTCGCGCTCAAGGTTTCGATGTTGCCGATCGGGCTGCTCCTGATGGGCGCTACGTTCGTGGTCCGGTTGATCGGCCTGCTCGCGGGCGGAGAGCGATCGCGGGCGCGTGCGGTGCGTTCTTTGCTCAGGTTCTTCGGTGTGGACGTGCCGGCGGTCGCCGGGCTCGGGCTCGTCGTGGCCTGGGTCGCCAACGGCTGTCTGATGGGCTGGCTGCTTGACCCGGCCATGCCCAACAAGCTGCCGCATCGTGTAGTGGCTCGCCTCGGCTACGAGGGGACGGAGGCATCGCACCTCGTCGCACAGCTCCAAGCGTTGCGCGTGCCCGCGCCGCTGGCGGTCATCCGGTCACAGGCGGGCCACTCGCGTTGGGGGCACCCCATGACCTTTCTCGGCCGGACGGGGCTGCGCGGTCCGTGGTATTACTATCCGACGATCTTCTTGATGAAGAGCCATATCGTCCTGCTCACGGCGCTGGCGGGCCTGCTGACCGCCGCGGGCCGGCGGTCGCCGGCCGCCCTGGGGGCCGCGCTCCTGCTCGGCCTGTCCTGTCTGGTGGGCATCAAGGGGGGGCCTCGCTATTTTCTGGTCCTGTACGCCCTGCTCGCGATCCTCGGCGGCGCGGGAATCGCCGCGATGCTGCACTGCCTCGCGCCCCGCATGAGGTTCGTTGCTGCGGCAGCTCTGATCGTACTGGCACTCGTGCCGACCTGGAGAAGCCTGCCCGACCTGCTGACGCACACGAACCTCCCGTGGGGCGGCGATGACGAGGGCTATCGCTACGCCGACGCGAACTACGACTGGGGCCAGGGACTGGACGAGGCGGCGGCGGCGGCCCACCGGATCGGACTTCACCCGATCGTCTATCTGCACACAGGCGATCCCTCTTTCGGCGTGCCCCCGGATCGTGAGGTCCTGAGCGGCAGCGACCCGGAGGTGGCACTCGACCGCATGCGGGGGCGGTTCGCGGCCGTCTCGGTACACCGGCTTTATCACTCGGGGGCGGAGGCCTCTCCGCTCGAGCCGTTGACCCGATCGCTGGCAGCGCTCGGGCCGGACGGACGTCTCTGCCGCACGTACTTCTTTTTTGACCTCCGAGCCCCGTCGAGGCATACCGAACTCTCCCGCCTGGTCGAGCACGCGTCGACAAGCCGTCCGCCGCTGCCGGTGCGGGCGTCCCTGAACGAAGGAGCGCGGAGGCAATGATCCGATTCGCGAAGCGTTGGATGCTTGCCGCGCTCTTCGCGCGGTGGCGCCGGCCTTGTCCGTTCGAGGAGGGGTACACAATCCTGCTCCCCTCGCCCATGGACATGCCGTTCCTCCTCAGGTACGCGCTGGAGGGCCTGGCCCGGCTCGACACGACGCATTGCCGGCAGGTCCTCGTGGTCCCCGACGGCTGGGGCGATGACCGTGGCGCTGCGCTGGCGCGAGTGGTCGAGGCGTGCGGCGATCCCCGGGTCGAGATGGTCCCCCTCCGTCCGATCGACTATTTCGTGATCCGCCGCACCCGCCCGCCCGGCGGGGCCGACACGCACTGGCTCCAGGTGGTCAACGGAACCACGTTTGCCCGTTGCGCGCACGCCTTCCTGCACGATGCGGATGCCTTCTTTCTCGAAGCCGACGGGCTCGAGCGGCAGTACCGCGAATGCCGCGAGCGAGGCATGTCCACGCTGGGCGTCACGCCGCGGTGGGACCCGCACTTTACGGCCGAGGGCCTCACGATTCCCGGGACCTGGGAGTTGATGTATTCCACTCGCTGGGCGCGCAGCCGCGCACCTTCAGCACTCAAGGGGGGCATGCGACCGACACCGGACGGTGTCCGGGAGTTCGACAGCATGCTCCACGCCCAGTACCTCGACTATGCGTCCGGGCGCGTGGGGGTGATGGACGGGCCACCGCGATTCGTTCACTTCAATGGAACGATCTTCACCTACCGCGCCTTTCGCGACCGAGCCGGACGGACGGTTGCCGACGACCTCTTTCGCATCCTGCTGCTGGCCCTGCTGGAAGACCTCATCCCGGACGATCGGGGAGGGCGCGTCGTGCCGCAGGTGGAAGAACTGGCGCGGGGTCTGGGTGATCCTGACAGCCCGGTCTCGTACTGCTCTGAGTCGGCCGCGCGTGCATACCCGAAGTTTCGGGCGATGGTCGCCGAAATGTGCGATGCCCCGATCTTCGCAGGCGAGCGGTCGGCACGGATCGGACGCTCCCTCATTCCGTTCGATGACCATTTCCAGGAAGCGCTGGTCACTGCGCGGGCGGGCCTCGATGACGAGGACCAGGAGGTTCGGATGAGGAGGCATGGACTCGGATGAACGATCCGATCACATCTCAGCGCGATGATGCCGATACGCTTCTGGTGGTCATCGTCAACTTCCGCACCGCGGAGCTGGTCGTCGATTGCCTGGCCTCGCTCGCGGGGGAGATTGGCACCCCGCGCGCGTTCCGCGTGGTGGTGACGGACAATGCCTCGGGTGATGGCTCGGTCGAGCGGCTGGACAGGACGATCCACGAGCAGGGTTGGGAAGGTTGGGCGACGGTTCGCCCCCTGGCACGCAACGGGGGCTTTGCGTGGGGGAACAACGAGGCGATCCGCCCGGCCCTGGCTTCGGAGGCCCCGCCTCGCTACGTCCTGCTGCTCAACCCCGACACGGTCGTCCGCCCGGGAGCGCTCGCGGCGCTGGTCGCGTTCATGGACGACCGGCCGGAGGTGGGGATCGCGGGGAGTCGGCTCGAGGATCCCGACGGGACGGCGCAATGGTCGGCCTTCCGGTTCCACTCGGTGCTGGGCGAGCTGGGGGATGGCCTGCGGCTCGCTGCGGCCGACCGGCTGCTGGCCCGCTGGCGGGTCGCCGCACCGCCGCCGCCGGGCCCGTCCCCGTGTCCGACCGACTGGGTGGCCGGCGCCTCGATGATCGTGCGCCGGGAGGTGTTCGAGTCGATCGGACTGCTCGATGATAAGTACTTCATGTACTACGAGGAGGCCGACTTCTGCCTCCGGGCGCGACGAGCGGGCTGGCCGTGCTGGTACGTCCCGGCCGCGCGGGTCGTGCACCTTGTCGGTCAGAGCTCGGGCGTCACGGATCGCCGGGCCGCAGGGCGCCGGCTGCCGGCCTATTGGTTCCGGGCACGCCGGCATTATTTCCTGTCCAACCACGGGCCGGCCAAGACGGTCCTGGCCGACCTTGCCTGGCTCTGCGGATTTGCCTCCTACCGCCTTCGACGCGCCTTGGTTCGGCGGCCGGACCCGGCCCCGGAGCGGGTGCTCGTGGATTTCATTCGTCACAACTTCCACCTGCCGGTGTTCGGACGATGA
>JARLIH010000005.1 GCA_031291845.1 Isosphaeraceae bacterium
GGCCCCGGCACGCGCGGGCGCCGCCCGGGGTGGCAACGGGGCCGGCCCTCGGGTCTGCCCCGCACGGCCCAGCGCCGTGCCCCTGGTCGATCAGTCGTCGGCCAGGCGGCTCGGTCCGAGGGGTTCTTTGGGGAGATCGGGGTCATCGTCGGGAGCAGGGGGCTCGTTGGCGAGCCGGAGAAGCTCGTCGGCGGTGACACTGCGCTGCTCCTCAGACGGGCTCCATGAGGCGCGCTCGCGCTCGTGGTTGGCCGTGTAAGCGTCCTCGACGATGACCTCCGGTTCGAGCGGCCGGTGGGCGCCGCGGGCCTCGGCGCCGTACCTGCCGAGCTTGACCAACTCGAGCGCGAGCTTCGCGCGCCCGGGGCCGGGCGACGCGAGATCCTCCCCAATGGCGTCCATCGCCTGGAACATGAGTGCGCGCAGGCGGTCCTGAGAGGTCGACCAAAGGGCCTGCCTGCCGGCGTTCAGCGCCGCAATGACGCCCGGGTGGTGCAAACACCAGTTCGACAGCGTCACGCGGTGAATGCCGAGTTCCTTGGCAACCTCCGCATTCTTCATGCCGGCAAGAAGCAGCTCGACCACACGCTCCTGGGCGATCGAGAGTCGTAGCGATGTGTAGCGTTGTGTAGCGACGGCGCGCTGCTCAGCGAGGCGGCGGTCACAGGACAGTTGACGAGCCAGTAAGCTTCTCCTTCAATACGAAACCGTGATGAGCGCCCTCGAGGCGGGGCAGCCGAAAAGCAAACAAACACCGACGTCGTCGGCTTCCGCGGCCGCCACGTGGTGTTCGTCAGGTACGAGTCGGTCGTCGAGTGGGACGTTCCGGTTCAGCAATGCTCCTTTCGTAGCCCGCAGGACCCGTGCCTCGGGCGAGTCCAACCGTAGCGGGGTCCCGGGACGAAGTCAATCAGTCTGACCATACCAGCGATCCGCTCGGAAGAGGCCAAGCGGCAGCGACCGGAGGTTGGGCAGGATCGGGTGGTTGAGGGCAGCCCCTCCAGGGGGCGGGCGAGCTGTTTGTCCCGGAGCTACGGTAGCGGTCGGCGCCGACGAGCCTGTCACGATAGCCGGCGACGCCGTCGGTTGAGCCGTGAGACATCGTTGAGCCGTGAGAGTGATCGAGCCGCACGCTCCGGCAACCAGGGCGAAGCCCGCGAACTGCAAGGAGCCAGGCGGAGCGTCGAACCACGCACGTCCCCTCACGCGAGCGAGGAAGCGCGGCCGCATAGGGGCCTCCCTAGCACGGCGCGCCGCTGGACGCCGTGTGGCAGACTCTTGCCAAGCCGCCCCGGCGGGTGGCCTGTGCTGACGTGGGCCGGCAGGCCGCAGGCGCGTCAACCAGCCAGACCGGGTTCTCCGCCTCGCCGGAGTCGTGGATTCGCCGCTCGGAGGGCATGCTTGGACGAGTGGGGACGCGACGAGCAGGAGCTCGTCCGGCGGTGCAAGGAAGGATCGGAAGCGGCCTACGCCGTGCTGGTCCGGTTGCACCGACCCCGCCTCTACACGCTCGCGTACCGGCTGCTGCTGGACCGGGAGGCGGCCGAGGACGTGGTCCAGGAGACGTTCATCGCCGCGTTCCGCCAGATGGAGCGCTTCGAGCCGCGCCCGTCACTGGCCGCGTGGCTGAACACCATCACGCTCCGGACCGCCACCCGTGCCGCGGCTCGCCGGCGGGCGCGCCCGAAGACCTCGATCGACGCGCCGTCATTGCGCGACAACGGGCACGGGACGGCGACGGAGTGGGCCGGCGATGACTGGGGCCCTGCCGCGCTCGCCGACACCAACCCCGCGGCCGACCCCCAGGCCGCAGCCGAGGCTGCCGACCTTCGTCGCGCCGTGTCCGACGCCATCGGGGAGCTGCCGTTCAACTACCGCGCCGCGGTCGTGCTCCGGCACGTGATGGGCCTCGACTACGCGGAAGCTGCCCGCGCGCTGGACCTGCCGCTCAACACGTTCAAGAGCCACCTGCTCCGCGGGACGAAGCTCCTTCGCGAGGGGCTGGCAGCCGAGCTTGACGTCCCGGGCGCGACCAGGTACGGCTCGAACGGGCGCCGTCCCGGCGAGATCGGCAAGATGGACGAGATCGTCGAGACAGGCGACGCTGGCCAGGTGCCGGAGCGGATCGCCGGCGGCTGACCCACAACGCGGCCGCGTCCACGGGCCGCCCATCAGGCCGACATGCACGGACACGACACGGCAACAGCGCGAGGGAGGTGAACGTGGCTGACCAGCTTCCCGATTGGGAACAGCTCCTCGCCGCCGCTGCACGCCTCCAGAAGATCCTGCCCGGCGCGACGCTCGTGGGCGGGACCGCAGCGGCCATCGCTGCAGACCACCGCCGGTCAATCGATGCCGACCACGTCGTGGCGGGCCTGGTCCCGCGGTTCGACCAGGTTCTTGCCGAGCTGGAGTCGGCTGCCGGATGGAAGACGGCTCGCGTTAGGCGCCCCGTCGTCATCTTCGGCAGCCTCGACGGCATCCTCACGACTGTGCGTAATCAGGTTCGCGTCGCCCCGCTCGAAACGACCGAAGTCACCGTCGCCAGCCAGACGATCCGGGTTCCCACGAAGGCCGAGATCCTGCGCATCAAAGGGTGGTTGATCGTCCAGCGGAACGCCACGCGCGACTTCCTGGATGTCGCGGCCATCTCTGGCAGGCTCACCGACCGTGAAGTCCTTGCTGCGCTCGCGCCCATGGACCGTCTCTACCCCCAGGCGGACGACTCCGGGGCGGTGCGCCAGCAGCTGATGCGCCAGCTTGCGTTGCCGCGGCCCTTCGATCTCGACACACTCAAGCTCGACGAATACCGGGGGCTCGTCCCGGAATGGCACGATTGGTCAACGGTCGTGGCTCGATGCCGAGGGATCGCAAGCCTTATGGCGAATGCGGTCGCGACGGGGCGCACCGGATGGGACGACGTCGTGGAGTAGGATTCCATCCCTGCCATGCGCCATCGACACCTCCATCATCAACGTCTCACGCTCGCGGCGCTCGACGATCTCATCGAGAACGGCACGCTCGCCGATTGGCGACCGGTGCTCGCTCGTGTCCGACGAGATCCCGACGGCCCAGTCGCGGCACGCCTCGCCGAGCTGCTGGGTGCGAGGGACTACGAGGAGAGTGGCGCTCTCTGGCGCACCTTTCTGCACCAGGTCCGGGCGCGTAGATTGACCGTCAAGGTGACCGATCCGGCGTCCGGCCGAGAGCCGCGCAAGATCGACAGGGTCCGGAACGTCCCGGAGCGGATCGCAGGCGGTTAGCTCAGGGGGCACATGGCGCGTCCCTGCAACTTTCCCGGCCCTTCCTGTCATTCATAGGATGTGAGCCAGTCGCCGACCGTCCGCGGGCCCCTCGATCACGCCGCCGCGCGCCGCCTGATCGACGCGTTCCTCGTGGACGACCTCCTCGCGCAGGACGCCGCGCGCCTCGCGGCCCACGTGAAGGAGTGCCCGGCCTGCGCGGCCGAGATCGGCGGGACCACGCGCCTGCTGGCGCTGCTCGGCAGCCTGCCGACGCCGGCGCCCACGCCGGACCTGGACGAGCGGATCTACGCCGCCGCCATCGCCGACCGGGCAAAGCGGCATGACCATCGCTCGTGGCTGGCGAACCTGCGGACGCAGGTTTTCCGGGGCGCCGTCCGCACCACGGGGACGCTCATGGTGGCGATCGTGACCGTGGCCTTCCTGGGCGGAGCGTTCGTCCTGGCCGCTGCTCTCTTCACACAACCTGCCGCGACGCCCACCCCGCATGCTACAGTCGCCCCAGACATGACGCCGACGCCCGCGCCGACGAAGGTCGAGTCGACTGCGCCCGCGGTAACACCGCCGGCCGTCGTCGCGACC
>JARLIH010000227.1 GCA_031291845.1 Isosphaeraceae bacterium
AAGAAGAGCACCTCGACCTCAGCGGCTCTCAGCAGCTCGACGAGCTTGCGGTGGTGGGCAAGCCCCTCGGCCCACATTTGCTGGGCGGCCTCCTCGGTGTAGCGCTCGTCGTCGAACAGGATCGCCCGCGCTGCGTCCTCGTCCGGGATCGGCCACCAGGCGGCCGCACACGGCCGGTGGACCAGCACGCGCCGGAGCGCGTCGGCGTCGGACTTGACCCGTGCGGGCGCCGCGAACGCGCGTTTACCGGCGGCGATCGAGGTGACTGCGGTCGCGAGAAAGGTCCTGCGGTCCATCCCTGACCCCCAGCCGTCAATAACGGGCTGCCGGCGTCGTTGTAGGTGGTTCCCTAATATCGTAGGGACGTCGTCCAGTCGACTCAATCCGCCGCGCGTTGCGGGACCGTGCGCAGCTCTGCCACGGCGGCCGCCTCCATCAGCGGTATACGCGCTCTATACTAACCCGAAGCGCGAGCGAGGGAATTGCGCCAAATCCTCGCTCGCGCATTGGATTCGTGTGAAGCGCGAGAGAGAGAACCGCTCTACCAACATCTCATTCCGTCTTTGCCGGTCTCGTCCTCACGCGAGGATCTCGCGGATCACCTCACCGTGCACGTCGGTCAACCGTCGGCGAATACCGTTGTGGTAATAGGTGAGACGCTTGTGATCGATGCCGAGGAGATAGAGGACCGTCGCATGCAGGTCGTGCACGTTGACCGGGTGCTCGGCGGCCTGATAGCCGACGTCGTCGGACGCGCCGAGGGAGAACCCCGGTTTGAGACCCGCCCCGGCGAGCCAGCAGGTGAAGGCGAGCTGGTGGTGGTCGCGCCCTTTGCCGCCGATGCCCTCGGTGAACGGCGTGCGGCCGAACTCCGTGGTGAAGACGACCAAGGTGTCGTCGAGCAAGCCGCGCCCCTTCAGGTCGGTGAGGAGGCCGGCGAGCGGCAGGTCGAGGCTCGCCGCCTGGGTGGTGTGGTTCTCGACGACGTTCTCGTGGGCGTCCCAGTTGATGCGCGGCGAGCCGAACGCGCCGCCGTGATAGAGCTGGACGAAACGCACCCCGCGCTCGACCAGGCGGCGGGCCAGCAGGCAATTGCGCCCGAACGGCTCGGCCGTGGGGATGCCGAACCCGTAGAGCCGCCGCGTTGCGGGGGACTCGTCCGCGAACTCGATGACCTCCGGAATGCTCACCTGCATTCGCGCAGCGAGCTCGTAGGAGTGGATGCGGGCCGCGAGCGCTGAGTCGCCGGGATGCGCGGCGAGGTCCTCCCGGTTCATCGTGTCCAGGAGCGCGAGACTCGACCGCCGCCCGTCCGGGGAGATTTCCGGCGGAGGGAGCAAGTTCGCGACCGGTCCGCCCTGGCCCGACGTGCGGAAGCTGACCCCCTGGTGCGACGCGGGCAGGAACCCGGACGTCCAGTTGATCGCGCCCCCCGCGGGCAAACCGCGCGGGTCGGGCAGCACGACGAACGCGGGGAGGTCCTGGCTGACCGTCCCGAGCCCGTACGAGAGCCACGCGCCGAGGCTGGGAAACCCATTCATTGTGAAGCCCGAGTTCATCAGGAACGTCGCGGGCGTGTGGTTCGAGCTCTTGCCGGTCATCGCGTGCAGGAACGTCATCTGGTCGACGCAACCCGCGAGGTTCGGCAGCAGGTCGCTCGCCCAGTGGCCGCATTCGCCGTACTGGCGGAACGCGAACGGGCTCTTCAGCAACCGGCCCGGGCGGCCGAAGAAGGTGTCGATCTTCCCCTTGCCGGTCATCTCCTGCCCGTCGTGCCGGGCGAGGGCCGGCTTGTAGTCGAACGTATCGACGTGGCTAACCCCGCCGCAGGCGAAGATCTGGATGACCCGTTTGGCCTTGGGCACGAAGTCGAGCGCGGTCTCACCGGCGGCCTGCTGGTTCAAGAGCCACGCCAGCGCCACGGCTCCCAGCCCCGCGCCGGCGTCGCCCAGGAACTGGCGGCGGGAGACGTCACTGGCCATTGGTCGCGGCGGCATGTCGTCGGCTCCTATAAATACACGTGTTTATCGAATGCCAGCAAACACTCGAGCAGCGTGCCGTTGTTCGGGAGGGCGAGGCTCCTGCCGAGCCGAGCCCCATAGGGGCCCCCCTGGCAGGCCGTGGGTCGGCAGGAGCCTCGCCCTCCCGGGAATTCAGGGTCGGTCGTGAAGTCGTGCCGGGTGTTGCTAAGATTTATCTCAAGCCCAAGAACTCATTCGCATTAAAAAGCACCCACGCGAGACTTTCCAGGCCGTGGTTCCGGACGAGCTCGGCCCCCCGCGAGGCCTCCTCGGCACGCGGCGGACGTCCGAGCACGAGGCGGTACAGCTCGTCCGCCTGACGGATGACGTCGGTCCCCGCGTCGTGCCGCACCCGCTCGGCCGCGTGGCGGGCCTGGCGGAGGACGAACGCGTCGTTCATCAGGGCCAAGGCCTGGAGCGGGGTCGTCGTCGCCGCGCGCCGGGGCGTCTTGATCGACGGGTCCGGGCAGTCGAGCGTGTCGAGCAACGGGTCCTTGGCCGAGTTGACGTTGATCCGATAAACGGAGCGCCGGGCGAGGTCGGGCGCGTCGGAGTCGATCAGGTTGTAGAAGCTCGAATTGAAGACGGTGATGGTGAACGGCCGGAAGCTGGGGCCGCCGAGCCGGCGCTGGAGGCGTCCGCTGACGGACAGCATCGCGTCGCGGACCGCCTCCGCCTCCAGCCTGCGCGGGGGGAACCGCCAGAGCAGCCGGGTCTCGGCGTCTCGGGCCGCGGCCGCGGCGTCGAAGCGCGACGACTGCCGGTACGTGCTCGAGAGCATGATCCGCCGGTGCAGCGCCTTGAGGCGCGTCCCACTCACGAGGAAGTCGCGTGCGAGCCAGTCGAGCAGCTCGGGATGCGACGGTTTCTCGCCGTTCGTGCCGAAGTCGTTGGGCGTCGCGACGAGGCCCGTGCCGAAGTGATAGTGCCAGACGCGGTTGACGATCACGCGGGGGGTGAGCGGGTTGTCCGGATGGACGACCCACTCCGCCAGCTTGCGCCTGCGCAGGCCCTCGGGGGCGTCGGGGGCAAGCCCCAGGTCGGCCGACGGGGCCTTGACTGCCGAGAGCGCACCCGCGGCGACGAGGGCCGCCGGCTTCTCGACATCGCCCCGCGAGAGGACGTGCGTCGCGGGCGGCTCGACTGCGTTTGCCGCGTACGCCAGCGGGACTGGCCCGATCGCGTCGAGCGCGGACCGCCTGGCGGCAAGCCGGCTGCGCACCCTCTCGTAGCGCCGGTTTTCTTCGGGGCTCAGCGACGACTGGATTTGCTCCGCGCTGAGGTGGGCGACCCCGGCCTGGAAGCTCGTGGCGATTTCGGCCGCACTGAGCGCGGCGTCGTAGACGCGCGCTTCTTCGACCTCGCCGGTCAAATAGCCGTTCCCCGCGCCGGTGTGCCGCAGGCCCAGGAGGATCTCCGACTCCGCCGCCGGAAACGTCCGCAGACCGGCCTGGTCGCCGCTCGGCACGTAGCGCGGCGCGTAGAGCGAGCCGTTACGGTAGACCGTGATCCCGCCGTCCCGGTCGTACACGGCGGCGACCTGGATCAAGTCGGCCGCCTTCGCGGTCTCCGCCGGCGCGGCCAGGTCCCGGCTGCGCCGGTAGAAGTCGCTACCCGCGACCCACTTGGCGGGCTCCCGCTCGCCGAAGACGATCGCGTCGAAGACCGAGCCGTCGCGCCGCTCGACCGACAGGACGCCTCCGCCCCCCTGGCTGAGGGTCGGCAGCAAGAGCCACGCTTCGAGCGTCTTCTCGCTTAGGTCGCGAGGGAGTGGTCCTGCCTTGAGGTACGCCTTGCGGCCGTCCAGGTGCAGCCGCCCGGCACGCACCGACGCACCGCCGGCGAGCGCCGACGCGGTCAGGCCCGCTTCGTCGCGCTCGTCCTTCTCGAACGTCCAGCGCACCAGCGGAACGTGAACGCCCGCCGCGGGGAGGGTTACCCCCGCCAGCCTCGACCGCGCGGACCCCTCCAGGCGCGCGGATTCCGTCTCCAGATCCCGGATCTCCCGCGTGAGCTCCGCCCGCCGTTCCTCCCGCGCGGCCAGCTCCGCCGGCGCGGCGGCCGGCCGGTCGCCGTGCTGCACGCCGGCCAGGGCCGCCTTCATCCGGTAATAGTCGCGCTGGGGGATCGGGTCGAACTTGTGGTCGTGACACCGCGCGCAGTTGACGGTCAGGCCGAGAAACGTCTGGCCGACGGCCGAGACCATGTCCTCGAGCTCTTCTTCGCGGAGCCGCGTTCGCATCACCACGCTCTTCTGAGCCTTGTTCCCGGCCTCGTCCCAGGGACCGGAGACGAGGAAGCCGGTGGCCGCGATCGACTCGGGAGTGACCGGCTCGAGGACGTCCCCCGCGATCTGCTCCTGGACGAACCGCGCGTAGGGCGCATCGGCGTTCAGCCGCGCGATCACGTAGTCGCGGTAGTGCCACGCGTTATCGCGCAGGCGGTCGTACTCGAACCCGTGGCTCTCGGAGAAGCGGGCCACGTCGAGCCAGTGCCTCCCCCAGCGCTCGCCGTAATGGGGCGAGGCGAGCAACCGATCGATGAGGGACTCGTACGCCGTGGGCGTCTTGTCGTTGGCGAACGCATCGATCTCCGCGGGCGTCGGCGGCAGCCCCGTGAGGTCGAACGTAGCGCGCCGGATGAGCGTCAATCGGTCCGCCTCGGGCGCGGGGGCGAGCCGCTCGGCCTCGAGCCGGGCCAGGATGAACGCGTCGATCGGGTCGGCGACCCAGTCCTGGTTCTTCACCCGTGGCGGCGCCACCGAGCCCAGCGGCTTGAGCGCCCATAGCACGGCCGACGGAGCTGGCGGTGCCTCGTCCGCCCGGATGGGCGACTCCCAGACCGCTCCGGCGTCGATCCAGGCGCGCACGAGCGCGATCTGGTCGTCCGGAAGCGGGTCCTTCGGCGGCATCTTCTTGGCGGTCACCTTCCGGAAGAGCAAGCTCCTGGCCGCGTCCGCCGGCGCGAGGGCCGTACCCGACTCACCCCCCCGTAGCGCTGCCTCGCGGGTCGAGAGGTCGAGCTCCCCCGCCGGCTCGTCGCGTCCGTGGCATTGCACGCACCGGGCCAGGATCGGGCGCACCCGCCGCGCCAGTGGCGATGGCTCGTCGGCCCGCCCAGCCGCCGGCCGGATGGCTCCGGCCGCCAGCACCA
>JARLIH010000228.1 GCA_031291845.1 Isosphaeraceae bacterium
GTACGCCTCGAGCGAGCTGACCATTCGCTCCAAGGTCGCGAGCGTGTTCTCGAAGCCGCCGGCCAGGTGATCGCCGAGGGGCTGCGAATGGGCCCGATATTCACTGCTGGCGTGCTCGAAGATCGGGATCCAACGCTTGACGGTCGCCACCTTCTCCTCGGCCTCGGCGAGCCTGCGCTGGGCGAGGCGCAATGCTTCCTTCTGCTCGGTGTCGGAGATCGACTCACTGTTCGAGGCCGACAGCCTGCGGCGGTGGAGGTCGCTACGAGCCATGTTGACCTCCTCCTCCCGCCGCTTGACCTGGTTGCGCCAGTAGCTAAGCTGCTCGCGCTCGAGCCAGTCGCGCACCCGGCGCACTTCCATATCAACCGTGGTCAGGGCTGCGCGCGCGTCCTCCGCATAGGCGATGAGCCCGAGCTTGACGTCCTTGAGCGCGTCGACCGAACGGACATTGGCGGACAGACTCATGAGTCAGCCCCTTACCTTTGCTGCATGTACTCTTCGATCCGGTCCGCCTTGCGCGTCAAGAAGGGGATGTGCTGGTTCGTCGCCTCGACGAAGTGCGCCACCACCTTGATCGTGTTCTCGAACTCCTCGGCGAACTTCTCGTGCTCCTTGTCGCGCCAGGTCTGGCCGAGGCCGACGAGCTGGCCGTGCAAGGCCGTCATCTGGTTCATGAGGTCGTCGTTGAACCGGCGCAGTTGGCCGGCGAAACGCCGCAGTTCCGCGGGATCGACGATTGCTTGTGCCATGACGAACTCTCTCCCGAAGGGGAAGGGCGGGATCTCCGCCGTCGTGAACAAACGACTTTTGGTGCGTTGAGACGGTGCGAGAGCGGCTGCGATGTCTTCATCGTAACGGGCTGCGCGCGCGATGTAAAGCGCGTCAGGCAGGTCTCTCCGCGCGTTTCATTTTCGGGGCGCAGACGCGTCGTTTTGGGGAGGGGAAGGCTCCGTCCGAGCCGCGTCCCGCACGCGGGAGTCGTTGGCGCTGCGCGGCTCGGACGGAGCCTCGCCCTCCCAGATAAAAATGAAGCAATCCTTACGATGTCTCCTCCCCGGCTCCGCCCGAGGCGCCCGGCATCCAGCGACGCCCGAGCCTGGACAAACGGCGGTGAAGACCGCTACGATAGCCCCGAGAGGACGCCGATGGCGCCCCGAGTCTTTTTGCGCTGCGTGCGCGGCCGCCTGCCGCGCCTGGACACGACGATCATGCCTCCACGCCACCCCCCGCGCCGGGGGGGATCCGCTCCGGACCGCCGCCCAGGGAAACCCACCCCCGCGCGTCGCCCCCCTGCCCCGACGACGCGACCGAACGGGGGGAAATCTCCCGGATCCGCCGATACGAAAGACCGGCTCCAGAAGGCGCTCGCACATGCCGGCGTCGGCTCCCGCCGGGCCTGCGAGGAGCTGATCCTCCAGGGACGCGTCACCGTCGACGGCAAGGTCGTGCGCGAGCTCGGGACCAAAGTCGACCCCAGACAGTCCCAGATCGCCGTGGACGGCCAGAAGATCCACGTCGAGCGTCTGGTCTATTACGCGGTCAACAAGCCCAAGGGTTACGTCTCGACCAACAACGACCCCTCCGGACGGCCGCGGGTCGTCGATCTCCTGCCCGAGGTTCCCCAGCGCGTCTACACGGTGGGCCGGCTCGACGAGATGAGCACCGGATTGATGCTCCTGACGAACGACGGCGAGCTTGCGAATCGCCTGGCCCACCCGAAATTCGGCGTCGAGAAGCTGTACCGCGCGGTCGTGGCCGGAACCCCGGACCAGGACGTCCTGACGAAGCTGACCGAAGGCGTCTGGCTGGCCGAAGGAAAAGTGCGGGCCAAACGCGTCCGCATCGCCGGGAAAAAGGGCGAATCCACTGTTCTCGAGCTGGTCCTGGCCGAAGGCAAGAACCGCGAAGTGCGGCGCATGCTTGCGAAGTTCGGCCACAAGGTGATGACCTTGACCCGGACCGCCGTCGGGCCGATCACGCTCAAGGGCCTGGCTCCCGGGGCATACCGGACCCTCAGCGCTCATGAGGTCGACCTCCTCCAAAAGGTCGCGGCCGGAATTGCCGTCGCCCCCGCGCGACATACCGAGCCACGCCACCGGCGGCCCTCCAGCCGCCCTGGCGCCACGAACGCCGCGCAAACGAGACCAGCCGGCCCCGCGGCAGGCCGCAAGACCGACCAACGTCCCAACCAGGGCAAGCCCCCAAGGCGGCCGGGCGCAGCATCGCAAAAACCGCCGACGGCAGGCGGTGAGGGGGGCGGTCCTCGTGAAGGGGGAGTCACTCGCCCGCAGGAAGTCCCGCCCTCGCAACGACGCCCACCACGCCCCGAGTCGCAGGGCCCGCCCTCACAGCGACGACCACCGCGCCCGGAACAGGCCGCGCCGTCGCAACGACGCCCACCGCGCCCGGAGTCGCAGGGCCCGCCCTCACAGCGACGACCACCGCGCCCGGAACAGGCCGCGCCGTCGCAACGACGCCCACCGCGCCCGGAGCCGCAGGTTCCCCCCTCACAGCGGCGGCCGGCAGCCGCGCCGGCGGGACGCCGCATCATCGGGCTCAACGTCGAGCCCGAGGGGAACGGACCGCGGCGTCCACGGCCGAAAGGCCGACCGAAGCCCCCGCGTTCCGGCCTTGGCCCACGGCGACCGCGACCGCCGAAGGGCGAGCCCGACGAGTCGTAACCCTGGAGGACCGGCTGCTTGGACGCCGTCGCCCCTTCGTGCGTTGCCCAGCGCACCGTCGCGGTCCTCGAAAACCGCGCCGTTGCACGCGACACCTATCGCATCCGCCTCGATGATCCGGAGATGGCCCGGGCGATCCTGCCCGGGCAGTTTCTGATGATCCGCCCCGCGGCCGGCACCGACCCCTTGCTCGGTCGTCCGTTCGCCCTGTACGACGTCGCGCGCAGCGCGGACGGGTCGCCCGCGGCCATCGACGTCGTCTACCTCGTCCTCGGCCGTGGGACGGCGGCCCTGGCGGAACGGCGGCCCGGGGACCGCGTCACCGTTTGGGGACCGCTCGGCAATGGCTTCGGCCCCGCGCCGGCCGGCCCCGTCGTCTTCGTCGCGGGCGGTATCGGCCAGACCCCGTTCCTCGCCCTCGGGCGCTGGTGGCTCGGCCGCGCAGCATACGGCGCAGATCGCATCCACCATCAAGAGCCGGCCACTTCGGCCACGCTGCTCTACGGCGTGCGGACTTCGGCCCTGGCGGCCGGCGTCGGCGATTTCGAGAGCGCCGGGATCGCGGTTGAGCTTGCCACGGACGACGGCTCCGCCGGGCACCACGGATTCGTGACGGACCTGCTCGCCCGTCGCCTCGAACGCGGTGAACGACCGGCGAAGGTCGTCGGCTGCGGCCCGCCGCCGATGCTCGCGGCCCTTGCTCGACTGGCCGCCCGCCACGACGTGCCATGCGACCTGTCGCTCGAAAACCACATGTCCTGCGGCTTCGGCGCATGTTTCAGTTGCGTGGCCCCGATCCGGCAGCCGGACGGCTCGGTCGACTTGCGCCGGGTGTGCGTCGAAGGACCGATTTTCCCCGCGAACGACGTCGTCTGGCCCCAGACCTGAACGCGATTCGCTTCGTAGCAGGCGACAACAAGCCGGTCTATCAGCCGAGCCCGTACAGTTCGCGCGGGGTGTCGTAGAAGATCTGTCGAAGGATCGGCGGTATCTCCTCCTCTTCATAGATCCCCGCCTCGACCAGGTGGGCCAACGCCGACGCGGTGGCCTTGCGGACGAGCTGGAATTTCCCGTACACCCACTCGACCTGGGTTGCGTCGCTCAGGAAGCCCCCGACCTTCGTCATTGGTGCCTGCTGCACCCGCTGGGCCAGAATCCGCTCGATCGCCGGCAGCGTGAACGTGTGCGACCAGTAGCCACTGACTGAGACGTTGGGCAACTGGCGCGCAAGCGAGGTGGCGTCATGAGCGAGCGGTTCGGAGCCGATGAGCAGGTCGAACCGGGCGTTGCTAAACTGGCGAAATGTTTCGGAGAGGTCTCGAACCCAGCTCGGATCGTATCGGGGGCACGACAGGGGAGACGACACAGCGAGCACGGCACTGGGCGCCTCCGAACCGACGGCGACCTGAAGCGTCTTGCGGTGCTCGTGGTGCCAGGCCAAAACGTTCCAGCCGACAAAGTCGACGAGCGTGGTGATGTCATCCTCCGCCACGGTTTCCCCCAAGCGGACTCGACTGAGCAAGACGTCAACGCCTGCGTCGCTCACGACGGGAGCCCGAAAGCGGCGCTCGATGGGCCAGTACGTGCTGGCGAAACGCCCTGAGCCATACAATGTGCGATCGAGCCGATCGCAGAGCTGGCTTCGCAGCCCCTCCGCCGTCGCGGCCAACTGACCGACGACCATCATCCCGCCCGCCGCGAATTCCTGGCCGCTTAGTCGAAGCGGCATTGAACCCGCAATCGAAGCAACCATGCCCGGAGCGAATAGCGGATGGAGGTCGAGCCTAAGCTGGAGACCGTCGTCGCCTTGCGAGGGACCGCCGGACCAGCCAGTGACAACGGCCTGAAGGTTGCAACGCTCTTTCAGAACGGATTGCGTCCAACTCGGCTCGTGCCCTGTACGCTCGACCTTATCGAGAAGGTCGCGGTAGTTTGATTCGGTGAGATGGGGATCCTGGAAATCGTACAGGTCGCGCAGGATCCGGTAGAAGCACCACGCGGTGGTCGTATTGCGCATCCGCCGGAGGAAGGGGAGCATGCGGCGCACGACTTCGTCGCGAGGCACTCCGACGACGATGTCGTCCGGCATTCCCACGGCGTGCAATTCCACGGCCATGGAGTCGTTGAAGAACAGCGCGGCAAGGTCGGGCGCCGCGGGTGCGTCCCCACGAAGATGGCTGTACGGGTCGATGACCGGTGTCGCGCTGATCATGCGCTCGATGCGCTGCGCAAGGCTGGGTTCGCTCGTGAACATGGACGACTCTAAGAAATCTCGCAAGCAGGAATGGGCGATCGTGGCACGAACGACCCGCTGAGTCCGACCATGATCGGGCGCGGACGGCGGACTGTCAACGTGCGGCACGGGGACCCGGTCAGTGGCTTTGCGAAAACGCGATCGGCCGCTCGATAGGCCGGGCCTATCCGCCCCGGTATAATGAAGCTGTGGGGGTCGCGGCGACCCGGTCCGTCTTGGGGAGTGTGCGATGCGCCGGGATGTGGACGAAGCGCTCCAGGGCTGGCCCTATGAACCAGAACCAGGCGAGGTGGTCGCCCGTGAGGTCCGCGCGCGCGACGGCCGGATGGTGTTGCAAGTCCGTGTCGAGCTCGGCCTTCTGCAGCTCGAAGAGAACGGCCGTCCGGACGGTTCGCGGCCGCACGGGTTTGCGACCTACCTCGACTACCTGCGTTACCGTGCGGCGGGTCGAGGGCAAGGGGAGGGAAAGTCGTCCCCATTCAAGATGTCGGCCGATCACTGCACCGAAGCCGACCGCGAGTTCGTCCAGTACTATCACCGCCGCGTCGCCTGGCTGGCACTCCAGCGCTACGACCGGGCCCTGCTCGATGCCGACCACACGCTCGCGCTCATGGACTTCGTCTGCCGCCACGGTAATGGCGAGGAATACGTCTCCTCGCACGAGCGGTTCCGCGGCCTCGTTCTCTTCCATCGTACGCAAGCAGCCGCGGCGCTCGCTCTGGAGCGCCGGAAGCCCGAAGAGGCGATCGACGTGGTGCGCGAAGGCTCCGATCAGCTCCGCAGTCATCAAGCGGAATGGAACGAGGAGAACGAAGGGGTGGAGATGCCCAACCAGCCCTTGATCGAGCAGCTTCACGTTCTGGAGCAAGAGATCCGCAAGAACTTCGCGGTTGCCAAGACGCTCCGTGAACAACTCGACGAAGCCGTGGCGAGCGAAGACTACGAACGCGCGGCCCGGCTCCGCGACCAGATCCGGGCACGAGCCCGGCGCTAGCGAACCACGGGGCCTCGGACGCCCAGCACCTGAGTCGCCGCCAAGCTGTCGCCGAAGGTCTTGTGGTCCTTGAACGACCACACCACCTTCTTCTCCCGCGTCACCTCGAAGAGCTGAGGGTTCGCCGGGCCCGCGTGGCAGTTGCCGACGATCACGTTGCCGCTGGGCAGAACTTCGAGCATCGTGACCCACGCCAGGCGAATCCCCGGCAGTTCGTCGTGACCGAGCGTCCAGACAATTTTCCCGTCGGGAGTGACCTCGATCACACGATTGCCGTTGCCGGTGGCGATCAGCGTGTGTCCGTTGGCCAGCCGATAGGCCCCGTAGACCTCGGACCCATGGCCTTCGGGACCATGTCCGGGCGACCGGGGTCGCCCGCCGAGATCGAGCGTGTAGCTCCACACCACCTTGCCGGCGCCGTCGTATTCGCGCACCGTCGCGTCGGCTTCGTGGCAGACGAGATAATGGCCGTTCTCCAGCT
Source organism: Isosphaeraceae bacterium (assembly GCA_031291845.1). Classification (GTDB taxonomy): domain Bacteria; phylum Planctomycetota; class Planctomycetia; order Isosphaerales; family Isosphaeraceae; genus DAIDJG01. The sequence goes on from JARLIH010000228.1 coordinate 6,414, forward strand.
TGCGGGCCAGCCGCGTGTCACGATGCGGGTCGGGCCTGTCGACGGTCAGCGCAAGCTCCTTGAGAACCTTGCCGTCCCGGTCCACTTCGATCAATCGGCGATTGCCCGACTCCGCGATCATCGTGACGCCGTCCGCAAGACGTTGGAAGGCGTGCACCTCGACCCGGCCCGTGTACCCGGCCTTCGGCTTGGACTCGAAGCGCCAGACCACCTTTTTCTCGGGCGTCATCTCGACGAGCGTCGTGTCGTTGAGCGGAAACAGGACGTTCCCCCCGGGCAGCAGGGCAATGTCGTGAGCCGTCGTGCCGCTCGGGACTTCCCACTCCACTTCACCCGACGCGCTCACGATCGCGACGTGCCCTCGGTCTTGACCGAGCACCCGATATGCCCGCTCGCCGGACGGCTCATCGGCAATCGCGGGAAGTGCTGTCAGCGAACAGAGCACCACGACGGCCCAGAATCGATGCATCGTGAAGTCCTTACCAATGAATGCGAGCGCAATCCGGGCCTGCCTCAGCCGATCAGCCTGGCGATCGGCTCGGCCCCTTCGACCCCGACGAGCTTCTGATCCAGGCCGTTATAGAAGTAGCTCAATCGGTTCGGGTCAACCCCGAGTTGGTGGAGCACCGTGGCGTGCAGGTGCTTGACGTGCATGCGGTCGGTCACCGCGTAGGCGCCGAGCTCGTCCGTCTCGCCGACGCTCACGCCCCCCTTGATGCCGCCGCCCGCGAGCCACATCGTAAAGCCGTAGGCGTTGTGGTCGCGGCCGGTCCCCTTCGCATACTCGGCCGTGGGCTGGCGGCCGAACTCGCCGCCCCAGATCACGAGGGTTTCGTCGAGCAGGCCCCGGCGCTTGAGGTCGGCAAGCAGTCCGGCGATCGGCTTGTCGGTCCGCCCCGCGTGGTAGTTGTGGTTCTGCTCGAGGTCGCCGTGGGCGTCCCAGTTGCTGTCGTTGTGCGCGCCGCCGGCGTAGAGCTGGACGAACCGGACCCCGCGCTCGACCAGCCGCCGGGCCAGCAGGCAGCGGCGGCCGAAGTCCTGCGTCTTGGGGTCGTCCAGGCCGTAGAGCGACTTCGTGTCGTCACTTTCCCGCCCGAGGTCGACCGCCTCGGGAGCATGGCGCTGCATGGAGAACGCCATCTCATAGCTCGCGACGCGGGCCGCAAGGTTGCTGTTGTCCGCGCGGGCGGCCAGGTGCTCTTCGTTGTAAGCCCGCAGCGCGTCGAGCGCGCTGCGCTGCATGGGCTCGGACAGGGCCTGGGGCCGCTTCAGGTCGAGGACCGGCTCGCCGGCCGACCGGAGGATCGTCCCCTGGTAGGTGGCGGGCATGTAACCGCTCGACCAGTTCTTGGCGCCACTGATCGGGCCGCCGGTCGGGTCGAGCATCACGACGAAGCCGGGCAGGTCCTCGTTCACGCTGCCCAGGCCGTAGTTGACCCAAGAGCCGAGGCAGGGACTCCCCGAGAGGATCTTGCCCGTGTTCATCTGGAGCATCGCCGACCCGTGGATCGGCGAGTCGGCCGTCATCGAGTGCACGAACGCCATCTCGTCCACGTGCTGGGCGAGGTGGGGAAACAGGCCGCTGACCCACTTGCCCGACTGCCCGTACTGCTTGAACTTCCATTTCGGCCCGACGACGCGCCCCTCGTTCTTCTTGCCGCCGCGGCCGAAGGTCTTCACGGGAATCGTCTGGCCGTCGAGCTCGTACAGCTTCGGTTTGTAGTCGAACGTATCGACGTGACTCGGGCCGCCGTACATGAACAGAAAAATGACGCTTTTCGCCCTCGGCGCAAAGTGAGACGGCTTGGGCGCGAGGGGGTTGGCGAACGCGCGGGCCGCCTCGGCCGCGCCGGCGTCCCGGCCGAAAAAGCCGTCGCGCGAGAGCAGTCCCGCCAGCGCCAGCCCCGTGAACCCCGCGCCGGCTTCCCAGAGGAACTCACGGCGGGTCCGGCGGCAAAAAGCCCCGGCAGGAGCGTTCGGGCGATCGGAGCGGAAGGTCATGCGAGGACTCCTTCGTCGGGTTCAATCCAGGTAGACAAACTCGTTGAGGTTCAGCGCGACGAGGCAAAACGTCTGAAGCGCTGCCTCGGGGGACGTACCGGGCTGCGTCCGGAGCGATTCGATCAGGTCGAGCCCGCGCCGAATTTCGGAGTCGGTCGGCCGCCGTTCCGTCACGAGGGCCAGGGCACGCGCGACCTGTCCTCGCAGTTCTTCCCCCGCCTCCCGATGGAGCCGCGCGGCGAGCCGGGCCGCCTGCTCGTTCAAAAACGCGCCGTTCAGCATGCCGAGGGCCTGCGTCGGCTGCGTCGTGCTGAACCGGACCGGAGTCGAGCGGTCGGTCTCGGCAAGGTCAAAGCTCTCCAGGATCGGTGCGAGGAGTGATCGCTTCACGTGAATATAGATACTCCGCCGAGCCTGGTCCTCGGCCGACGACTTGCCCCACCCCTTGCCCGGTATCGACTGCCCGGCGAGGACTTCCGGCGGGATCTCCACGAACACCCCCGGGCCGTACATTTTGGGACTGAGCGTTCCGGTCACGGCGAGCACGGAGTCGCGGATCTCCTCGCCCGTCAACCTGCGCATGTCGAAGCGCCAGAACAGGTCGTTGGTAGGGTCCTTGGTTAGGGCTTCGGGCCTGGCGCGTGACGACATCTTGTAGGCGTTCGACGTCATGATCAAGCGGTGCAACGGCTTGAGCCGCCAGCCCCCGCGGAACAGCTCGGCGGCCAGGTAATCGAGCAGCTCGGGGTGCGTCGGCTTGTCCCCCTGAATCCCGAAATTGTTGGGTGAGCGCACGATGCCTCGCCCAAAATGGTGCTGCCACAGCCGGTTGGCCAGCACCCGCGCGGTGAGCGGGTTGTCGGGCGATGCGACCCAGTCGGCCAGCACCCGCCGGCGGCCGCTGGTCTTCGCGCTCGGGTCGGCGGTCGGGATCACGGGGTTCGCGGTCGTGACGACCTGGAGGAATCCTGGCTCGACCTTGTCGCCCGGCACGTGGGGGTTGCCCCGCATCAGGACGAACGTCTCCGGCGCCTGCGCGCCCATTTCGCTGACGCAGAGCGCCTTCTCGGCGGGAACCTGCTGATCGTTCAGCCGCTCGAGCTCGTGCCGCAAGCGCTTATAGCGTTCGAATCGTTCGGGACCGAGCACGGCGGCCCCCGCTTCGCGAATCAGTTCGGCGAGGCTGCCGGCTGGGGCGTCTTCCTTCGCGTCCCGCGCCGAGAGCGTCCGCAACGGGACACCGGGGCCCGACCAGGCGACCCGCAGGCCGAGACCGTGGCCGCCCTGAAAGTAGTCGAGCCGGATCGGCACGCGACCTTTCGCGAGGTGGACCGACGCGTTCTTGCCCGCCCCCAGGCCGTGGATGCCGTCGTGCGTGGCGACGACGTGGCCGTCGACCAGCAGCCGCGAGCCGTCGTCGGAGTCGAGGAAAAAGCGGTACGTTCCCTCCGTCGGGACGATCAGCGTCCCTTCGAACACGAAGCCGAACGCGGTGTCCCGCGAACGCGGGGCGAGGTCGAAAAGACCGCTCGCGAGCGTGCCCGTTTCCTCGGGCTTGAGGCCGTCGAAGTCGGGCAATCGGTCCCAGGTGTCGCGGTAGAAGCGGAAGCGAAGGCCGTCGATATCCGTCTCGCGCACCGTGCCGGCCTTGGCGGTCTGCTGGGCCAGGAATTCGTGCTCGATCTCGGTCAAGTCGCCCTGGATCTCGTTCCGCTTCCGATCTCTTTCCCGCACGGCCTCGTCGTAGACCTTGCGCTGATCGGCACCGGCGTCGAGGACCACCTCGTCCGTCGGACCTCCGTTGCGGAACGGCTGGATGTTCTGGAAGAACGCGAGCAGGCGGTAGTAGTCCTTCTGGGGAATCGGGTCGAGCTTGTGATCGTGACAGCGCGCACAGTCGACGGTGAGCCCGAGGAACACCTGGCCGGTTGTGGCGACGATGTCGTCGAGCGAGTCGTACCGCGCCTGCTCGCGGTCGCTCGGCTCATCGTCCCAGATGCCGAGACGGTAATAGCCCGTGGCGATCATGGCGTCGTTGTCGCGGTCCGGCAGCTCGTCGCCGGCCAGTTGCTCGCGGATGAACCGGTCGAACGGCTTGTCTTCGTTCAAGGCACGGATCACGTAGTCGCGGTAGCGCCAGGCGTTGGGTTTCGGGTTGTCGCGCTCGTAGCTGTTGGTTTCGGCATAGCGCACGAGGTCCAGCCAGTGCCGCCCCCACTTCTCCCCGTAGTGGGGCGAGTCGAGCAGCCGATCGACGAGCGTCTCGTAGGCGTTCGGTGAGGGGTCGGCGGCAAACGCCTCGACCTCTTCGGGAGTCGGCGGCAATCCCGTCAGGTCGTAATACGCGCGCCGCACCAGCTCTCGCGGAGCGGCCGCTGGATTAGGCAGCAGGCCGTTCGCTTTCAATCGGGCCGTCAGCAATGTGTCGATCGGATTCTCGGGCGACCCAGCGCTGGCCGGCGGCAGCCTGGGGGCGACGATCGGACGGAACGCCCAGTGCTGCCGGTCCTTCTCGGTAATCTGCATCGGCCCCCTGCGCACGGGTGCCGGGGCAGACTCCTCGCCTCCCGGCCAGGGCGCTCCCATCTCGACCCACTTCGAGAGCGCCGCGACCTTCTCCTTCGGAAGCTTCCCCGACGGGGGCATCTCCGGACCCTTGTACTCGACGGCCTCGATCAACAGGCTCTCGCCCGGCTTGCCCAGCACGACCGCAGGCCCCGTGTCGCCCCCCGTGAGGACGGCCGTCCGCGAATCGAGCCGCAGACCGGCCTTCGGTTTGTTCGGGCCATGGCATTTCGCGCAGTGCTCGACAAGGACCGGCCGCACCTCCGACTCGAAGAAGCGGACCTGCTCCGCGGACGGTATCGCTTCGGCGGCTTTCGCATTGCCGAACGAAGCGGTCGCGACGAGCACCACCGCAATCCACAGGAGGCGACTGAAACGGGACATGGCAGCACCGTCATTACGGGTGGGAGGACCTAAGTCGAGCGGCGTCAAGGCGGGGCTTGTTGAGCGAACCCACTCAGTTAGCATACACCGTGCCCAAAACACCCGGTAGCCCCCTCAACACGTCCGACAAACCGGTCATCGTTCACCCCAAAGGCTTGTTCCAGGGGCCCAGACGACATTCCGTGCCACCCTCATTGCCAGGCGGGTGTCGGCGGATGAGAAGATTCCCTTGGCCCAAGTTGTTACCTCAGTGTATCCTGAGTGTAACCTTGAGGTGACAAGTCGAAACTTTGAGTGAGTCTGCCGGTCCCATGAAAGCCGCCCCGCCCCCGCTTTTCGCCCCGCGCGCGGACCGTGCCGCTCCTTTGCTGGGCGTGATCGCCGACTCGGGGCAACTGACCCGGCTGGCCGTGAAGGAGGGGGCGGACTGCCTGCTTGCGCTGAGCGCGGGCATTTACCGCAATCTGGGCGTCTCGGCTCTGGCGGCGTTTCTTCCCTTCGGGAACAGCAACGACCAGACCGAGGCCCTCGTCGAACGCACCGTTCTGCCCGCCTCCGGCGACGTCCCGGTCATTGCGGGGTTACTGGCGTCGGACCCTACGGCGCCTCTGGCCGACCGGTTGCAGCGACTGCGTCGCTGGGGGGTACGGGGCATCACCAATTACCCCTCGGCCTCGTTGCTCGAGGGAACGCTGCGGCAGGTCTTCGAGACCGAGGGATGCACGATCGACGCGGAGGTCGAGCTCCTGGCCGAGGCCCGGAAACAAGGGCTGGCCACCGTGGCCTTTGCCGGCACCGAGCCCGGCGCGGCGGCGCGCTTCGCCGGCTCGGGCGTGGATGCCCTGATCCTCACGCCCGGCCAGACCCAGCTCCTGGACGACATCCACGAACGCAGGGACCGGCTCCAGGAGGCCATCCGACAGCTCAAGGCGACGTTAGCCGGCATCAAGCGCAAGCACCCGCGTCTCCTCTGCCTCGTCTTCGGCGGCCCGATCACCCTGCCCGAGGACCTGGAGCAGGTCTACCGCCAGACCAGCTTCGACGGCTTCGTCGGCGGCTCGGTCTTCGGCCGATATCCCGTCGAAAGCGGCGTCGCCGCAACCCTGCGCAGGTTCAAGAGCGTGGTGGTCCCCGCGGCGGCCGCGGGCGAGAGCGCCCTCGGCCCGATGATCGGGGCGTCGCGGGCCATGCAGCAGCTCTTCCGGCTCGTCCGGCGCGTCGCCGCGTGCGACCTGAACGTCTGCGTCGAAGGGGAATCGGGCGTCGGCAAGGAGCTGGTCGCGACGCACATTCACCAGCTCAGCGCCCGCTCGCACGGCGCGCTCGTGACGTTGAACTGCGGAGCGATCTCCGAATCTCTCCTCGAGAGCGAGCTCTTCGGTCACGAGCGCGGGTCCTTCACCGGCGCTGATCACCGCCGGCTCGGCAAGTTCGAGCTGGCACACAACGGCACGCTGTTCCTCGACGAGGTGGGGGACCTCAGCCCGCGCGGTCAGGTCGCGCTCCTGCGCGCGATCCAGCAGCGAGAAATCACCCGCGTCGGCGGCGACCGTTCGATCCCGGTCAACGTGCGGGTCCTCTCGGCCTCGAACCAGCCGCTGTCTGCCCTGGTCGCCCAGGGCCGCTTCCGCGCTGACCTTTACTACCGGCTGAACACGCTGACCCTGAGCGTTCCGCCCTTGCGCGAGCGACTGGACGACATCCCGCTCCTGGTCGAGCCCATTCTCGCCGCGCTCCGCGTGCAGATGGGACACGGCCGGCTCGACCTCTCGCCACACTTCCACGCCAAGCTCCGGCGGCACGACTGGACCGGGAACCTCCGTGAGCTCCAGCACGTCATCGCCCAGGCCGCGCTCCTGGAAGAGGGACCGGTCCTGAATGGAACGCACTTCGAGCCGATGCCCGGCGCGACGTTCAACGCGGCGGCAACAACAGCCGCATCGGGAGCGTCCCACGCGTTCGTCGCCCGTCATCACGCCGAGCGCCGAGAGCGAGCGCACCGAGCCCTCGCCGACGCACGCGGGAACAAAAGCCGGGCCGCGGAGACACTCGGCGTGAGCCGGAAGACGTTTTACGCGTGGCTCCGCGACGAGAGTGATGGCGCACCTTGAGGGCCTGCCCACTTCAAACGGAAAAAAGGGGACTTCTCGCTGATCTCCACCGCGACTCGCGGTTTCGGCTCAAACGGCTGAGCAGGAA
>JARLIH010000229.1 GCA_031291845.1 Isosphaeraceae bacterium
GCGTCCGCGTCCGCCGTAGCCGCCGCGGTCGCCGCCGCCGCCGCTGCGGCGCGGGGGGCCACCACGGTCGCCGCCGCGGTCGGCGTGTGCGGGGCGCTCGGAGGCGGGGTGGAGCTTGGCGTACTCGTCGACATCCCCCCGCTCGGCCAGGGCGGCCTTCCGCGAGAGTTTGACACGGTCCTGGTCGTCGACCAGGATGACCTTCACGAGCATGGTATCACCGACGCGGCAGATGTCGTTGACGCTCGACACGTAGCCTTCGGACAGCTCGCTGATGTGCACGAGGCCGTCCTTGCCGGGCAGGATCTCGACGAACGCGCCGAAGTCCTTGATGGACGTGACGCGCCCCTCGTAGATCTTACCGATCGCGACCCCTTCGGTCATCGCCTGGATCGTATCGCGGGCGTGTTCCGCACCCTCCGCGCTGTTGGAGGAGATGGTGACGACGCCCGTGTCCTCGACGTCGATCTTGACGCTGAACTCCTCCTGGAGCCGGCGGATGGTCTTGCCGCCCGGTCCGATCAGGAGGCCGATCTTGTCGGGGTTGATCTGGATCTGGATCAAGCGCGGAGCGTGCGCCGAGATCGCCTCGCGCGGCCGCTTGATCGAGCGAAGCATCGCCCGGAGGATCTCGAGGCGGGCCTCGTGGGCCTGCTCGAGCGTCTCGCGAACGATCTCGCTCGTGATCCCCTGGTTCTTGAGGTCGAGCTGGATGCCCGTGACCCCGCGCTGGGTGCCGGCGACCTTGAAGTCCATGTCGCCGAAGTGGTCCTCGTCGCCGATGATGTCGGTCAGCAGGACGTGACGGCCGGAGGCCTCGTCCTGCACCAGGCCGATCGAGATCCCGCCGACGGGGTCGCTGATCGGTACGCCCGCGTCCATCAGGCTGAGCGTCGCGCCACAGACCGAGGCCATGGAGCTGGACCCGTTCGACTCGAGAATGTCGGACACCACGCGGATGGTATACGGGAACTCGTTCGCGCTTGGCAAGATCGGCGCGACCGAGCGCTCGGCAAGCGCGCCGTGGCCGATTTCCCGCCGGCCGGGGCCGCGGATCGGGCGGACTTCACCGACCGCGAACGGCGGCATGTTGTAATCCAGCATGAACTTCTTGCTGAACTCATCCATGATGCCGTCGACGCGCTGCTCGTCCGCGCCGGTGCCGAGCACCGTGGTGACGAGCGCCTGCGTCTCGCCGCGCTGGAAGATGGCCGATCCGTGGGCGCACGGCAAGAGGCTGACCTCGCACTGGATCGGCCGGAGATCCCGCGGGCCTCGGCCGTCCGGGCGTTTGCCGTCGAGGATCAGCTCGCGGACGACTCGTTCTTCCAGAGCCTGGAAGGCGCCCTTGACCTGGGGCGCTGTCGGGGCGCCTTCGGCCGTTGTCTCCGTGGCGGGGACGAGCTCCGAGACGACCTTCTTGAGCAGCTCTTTGGTCGCGTTGTTGCGGTCGGCCTTGAGGAAGATCTGCTTGATCGACTTCAGCTCACTGCCATAGCGCTCGTAGAGCGTTTGCCGTAGCGGGTCGAACGCGATCACGGGGGCTTCGTAGGGGGGCAAGCCGAGTGCGCCGAGCATATCGTTCTGGAGGCCGATCACCTCCTGGTTGAGGCGGTGCGCCTCCATGATCGCCTCGTGCATCTCGTGCTCGGGGATCTCCTGGGCGAACCCCTCGATCATGACGATCGCCTTGCTCGTGCTGGCGACGACGAGGTCGAGGTCGCTGTCGACCTGCTCGGCGACCGTGGGCAGCGCGATGAACTTGCCGTCGACGCGTGCGAGACGGATTGCGCCGATGGGGCCCAGGAACGGGACGCGGGACAGGACCAGCGACGCGGAGGCGCCGATCATCGACAGGACGTCGGGATCGTTCTGGCGATCGGCCGAGATCGGCCCGGCCTGGATCTGCACCTCGTCGCGGAACGACTCGGGGAAGAGCGGCCGGATCGGCCGGTCGATGATGCGGGAGGTCAGGATTTCCTTGGTGGTCGGCCGGCCTTCACGCTTGATAAAGCCGCCGGGGAACTTGCCCGCGGCGTAGACTTTTTCGCGGTAGTCGACGGTGAGCGGGAAAAAGTCGAGCCCTTCGCGCCCGGGCGCCGAGACGGTGGCGACCAGGGTCATCGTATCGCCGACGCGCACGACCACGGCGCCGCTGGCCTGTTTGGCGAGCCGGCCGGTTTCGAGAGACACAATTTTGCCGCCGATGTTCCGCTCGACGGTGACGGGTTTACGGGTGGGAACCGGGGTGCTTGACATGGAGTGGAGTCCACCTGACTGCGGCCGGTGTCTTGGAGAGAGAAAGGGCGCAGCACTGCCGGGCGATCGGTCGCGACACGATCGCGCGGAGCCGCGAACCACAAAAGGAAAAGCCGCCCGCCGCGCCCGTTGGGCGGCGCGGCGGCAGAACGAATCACGTCCACATCCAAAGCGTGGACGGACACCGCGCCCCCTATTGTCGGCGCGGGCGGCTGGATTACTTGCGGATGCCCAGGCGGCCGATCACTTCGAGATAGCTCTTGCGGTTGTGAAGCCGCAGGTACTTCAGCAGACTCGATCGCTTCGAGACCATCATCAGCAGCCCGCGGCGGCTGGCGTGGTCCTTTGCGTGCGTCTTGAAATGGTCGGTCAGATCGTTGATCCGGGCCGTCAACAACGCGATTTGCACTTCGGGCGAACCGGTATCGGTCGTCCCTCGTCCAAATGACGTGATGAGCTCCGCTTTCTTCTCCTTCGTGATCGCCATCGCACGCCCCAAAACCGCCGGCCTTGGCATCAAGGCCTTTCTTTGAAACATTCCTACACTGGAAGGCTCATAATCTAGGGAATCGCCGCCCGGATTGCAATCCCCCTTGGGGCAAGAGTTTTACCACGGAGTACAATGGGACCGCGGAGAGCAGGACCGAGGAGTCGTCGCTCATGGCGCGTCTTCCCCCGGTTTCTTGCGCTTAGGTGTCTTCTTCTTCGGGATCGCCTTCTGTTCGGCTTCCAGACGCTTGACGTCCTCTACAGCCCGGTCGAAGTCGCTGGTCGGCTGGGTTGCCTCGATGCGGCGGCGCTCGGCTTCGAACATGTCGAATTCCCGGTGGGCGTGCTCCTCGGCGAGTTGGTGCGAGACTTTCCCGACGTGCGTCAGGATGTTCCGTTCGGTGAACTCGAGGAAATCGTCGAGCTTGTGCACCCAGTCGGTCATGTGCATGGATTTACGACGCTGCGCCTGGTCCTCGGCGTAGTCGAGGTACATGGTGACGACCCGGTTCAGCGCCGCCAGCTCGTCTTCGGTCAGGTAGTTCTTGGCGATGCAAACGTCGGTCTTGCGGATCTTACCCTTCGGGGCGTTCTTCCAGGTCGTCAGTCCCATGTTGAGCTTCGATGCGTCAGCTCGCTCGTGGACGACCTCGGCGGCGGTGTGGCCGTGGATCGCCCAGTGTAGTTTGTTCTGTTCTGCACCGTGGCGTAGAAAGTCTGAGTGATTTCGGCGGCCGGGTTGTAGTCGATACTGATGGCGTAGATATCGGTAAGCTTCTGGTAGAACCGTCGCTCCGAGGCCCGGATGTCCCGGATGCGGGCGAGCAGCTCGTCGAAGTAGTCGCCGAGTTGGGTGGCTCCCCCTTTGAGCTTCTCGTCGTCGAGCACGAAGCCCTTGACCAGAAGTTCCCGAAGCTGGGTCGTCGCCCACTGGCGGAACTGCGTCCCACGGATCGACCGCACACGGTAGCGGACCGCCAGGATGGCGTCGAGGCTGTAGTGGTCGACCAGTCGGCTGACTTCCCGGTCGCCTTCACGTTGAACGATCCGGAATTTCCGGATAGTTGCCTCTGGATCGAGTTCCCCTTCGTTGTAAATGTTAACGAGGTGCTCGTTTGCGGTTTTGACGGACACCTCAAACAGATCGGCGATGAGCCGCTGGGGCAGCCAGACCGTGCCGTCCCGCACCCGCACGGAGAGCCGAACCCGGCCGTCGGGGCTCGTGTAGAGCAGGAATTCGCCACCAGGCACCGGCAGGTTGTCGCTCATCGTCGAACGTTTCCCCCCTTGCCGAAAAGTGAGAGTTTACGACGGATCGTACGCCAGGTTCGGGGCGAGCCAGCGCTCGACTTCGGCGAGCGGCATCCGTTTGCGGGCCGCGTAGCGTTCGACCTGGTCGCGGGTCACGAGGTCGACCGCAAAATAACGCGCTTCGGGGTGGCTGAAGTAAAGTCCGCTGACCGACGCCCCCGGCAGCATCGCGAAGCTTTCGGTCAAGGCGATGCCCGTGGCGTCCTGGACGCCCAAGAGGTTCCAGAGCGTGGCTTTTTCCGTGTGGTCGGGGCACGACGGGTAGCCGGCGGCGGGACGGATGCCGCGGTATTGCTCGTCGATGAGGTCGTCCTTCGACAGCCGCTCCTCGCGCCCGTAGCCCCAGTCGCGGCGGGCGCGCTCGTGGAGCCACTCGGCGAACGCCTCGGCCAGCCGGTCGGCCAGGGCTTCGGCCATGATTGCCTGGTAGTCGTCATGTTCAGCGCGGAAGCGGGCGGCGAGCTCGCGGGAGCCGAAACCGGCGGAGACGGCGAAGGCGCCGAGATAGTCTGGCTTTCCCGACTCGATCGGCGCGACGTAATCGGCCAGGCTCCGGAACGAGGTCTGCCCTTCGCGCTCCCACTGCTGGCGGAGCATCGGAAAGCGGGCGCGTTCAGTCGTGCGCGACTCGTCGGTGAAGATCACAATGTCGTCGCCGTCGGCATTCGCCGGAAAGAAGCCGTAGATTCCCTCGGCTTTGAGCCATTGGTTGCGAATGATCTGGTCGAGGAGCGTCTGGGCCTTCGCGAACAGGTCACGCGCTTCCGCCCCGGCGTGGGGGTCATCGAAGATTGCGGGGTACTTGCCTTTCATCTCCCAGGTGTGGAAGAAGGGGGACCAGTCGATGTAGGCGACCAGCTCGCCGAGCGGGAAGTCGTGGAGGACCTTGGGGCCGAGGAAATCGGGTACGGTGATCGGCTGCGCCGACCAATCGATCGTGAACCGCCGGGCCAGGGCGTCGGCGTAGGGGACGAGCTTGCGCTGCCTGCGCTGGGCGAAGCGTTCGCGCTCGTGCTGCTGGATGTTTCGATTCGTGGCATCGAGCTCGGCACGCGACTCGGGGCGGCCGAGGCGGTCGACGACGCCGACGCACCGGGAGGCGTCCTTCACGTGCAAGACGGTGCCGTGGTACGCGGGGGCGATCTTGACGGCCGTGTGCTTCGCGCTCGTGGTGGCGCCGCCGATGAGGAGGGGGATCTCGAACCCTTCTCGCTCCATCTCGCGGGCGACGTGCACCATCTCGTCGAGCGACGGGGTGATCAGGCCGGAGAGCCCGATCATGTCGGCCTTATGTTCGCGCGCGGCCTCGAGGATCTTCTCGCAGGGGACCATCACGCCGAGGTCGACGACCTCGTAGTCGTTGCAGCCGAGCACGACGCCGACGATGTTCTTGCCGATGTCGTGGACGTCCCCTTTCACCGTCGCCACGTCCAGCGTCCCGCGGGCCTGGCGTGCCCCGCCGCCGGCCTTGGCCTTCTCGGCCTCCATGAACGGCATGAGGTAGGCGACGGCTTTCTTCATGACGCGGGCGCTTTTGACGACCTGGGGGAGGAACATCTTCCCCGCGCCGAAGAGGTCGCCGACGACGTTCATGCCGTCCATGAGCGGCCCTTCGATGATCGAAAGCGGGCGCTCGTACTTCTGCCGCGCCTCCTCGACATCGGGGTCGATGAAGTCGACGATGCCGGCGATCAGGGCGTGCTTGAGCCGCTCCTCCACGGACGCGTCGCGCCAGGCGAGCTCCTTGCCCCCGTCTTTCTTGGCTTTCTTCTTGACGGTTTCGGCGAACTCGGTGAGCCGGTCGGCGGCGTCGGGGCGGCGGTTCAGGAGCACGTCCTCGACCCGTTCGAGCAGGTCCTTGGGGATCTCCTCGTAGACCTCGAGCTGGCCGGCGTTAACGATCCCCATGTCGAGGCCGGCCTGGATCGCGTGGTACAGGAACGCGGCGTTCATCGCCTCGCGCACCACGTCGTTGCCCCGGTACGAGAACGAGACGTTGCTGACGCCGCCGCTGGTCTTCGCTTCGGGGAAGAGCTGCTTGAGCCGCCGGACGGCCTCGATGAACTCGACCGCGTAGTTGTTGTGCTCCTCGAGGCCCGTGCCGACGGTGAGGATGTTGACGTCGAAGATGATGTCGGACGGGTCGAAGCCGACCTGCTCGGTCAGGAGCTTGTAGGCGCGTTCGCTGATCCGGACTTTCTCGTCCGCCGTGACCGCCTGTCCTTTCTCGTCGAAGGCCATCACGACGACGGCAGCGCCGTAGCGCTTGACGAGCCGCGCGCGGCGGAGGAACTCGTCCTCGCCCTCCTTGAGGCTGATCGAGTTGACGACCGACTTCCCTTGCACGCACTTGAGCCCGGCCTCGATGACCTCCCACTTTGAGCTGTCGATCATGAGTGGGACTTTGGACACATCTTCGGTGGACAGGAGGTTCAGGAAGTGCGTCATCGCCTCCGCGCCATCAAGGAGGTCGGCGTCCATGTTGACGTCGACGATGTTCGCTCCCCCTTCGACCTGGTCGCGGGCGACTTTGACCCCGTCCTCGAACTGTCCTTCCTTGATGAGTCGCGCAAATCGCTTCGAGCCGGTGATGTTGGTCCGTTCGCCGATCATGACGAAGTTGGTCTCGGGGCGAATGACCAGGGGATCGCGACCGCTCAGGCAGGTCGCGTGCGAGCGTTCAGGAACCTGGCGAGGAGGCACGCCCTCGACGGCACGAGCGATCGTGGCGATCCAGTCGGGCTTCGTCCCGCAGCAGCCACCGACGAGGTTGAGCCAGCCGTTGCGGGCGAACTCGCCCAGGACGGCGGCGGTGTGGTCGCGATCGCCGATGAAGCCGCCGAAACCGTCGGGCATGCCCGCGTTGGGGTAGCAACTGACGCGCGATTGGGCGAGCTTTGCGAGGCTTTCGATCTCCGCGCGCATCAAGTCCACGCCCACCGCGCAGTTGAGGCCCACGCTGAGGGAATCGAAGTGAGAAACCGAGTAATAGAAGGCCTCGGTCGACTGCGCCGACATCGTCCGATGATAGTCAAAGATCGTGCCCGAGATCATGACCGGTAACCGAACACCGGCTTCCTCGAAGAACTGGTCGATGGCGAAGAGGCACGACTTCAGAACGAGCGTGTCGAACGAGGTTTCCGGGAGGAGGATGTCGACCCCGGCATCGACCAGAGCGCGAATCTGCTCCGTGTAGTTGGCGACCATCTGGTCGAACGTGACGTCGCGCCGGGCCGGATCGTTGACGTCGACACCCATCGACAGCGATTTGTTCGTGGGGCCGATGCTGCCGGCCACGAAACGCGGTTTATCCGGCGTGCGTCGCGTCGCCGCATCCGCGGCGCGGCGTGCGATGTCGACGGCCCGGCGGTTGATTTCGACGACGTGCTCCTGCAGGCCGAATTCGCTGAGCGAGATCCGGTTCGCATTGAACGTGTCGGTCTCGATGATGTCCGCGCCGGCGTCGAGGTAGGCGCGATGGATGCCCTCGATCATCTGGGGCTGCGTGAGCACCAAGACCTCGGTGCAATTCCGCAAGTCGAACGGGTGCCGGGCGAAGCGGGACCCGCGGTAATCCTCCTCGGTCGGCTTGTGCTCGTAGATCATCGAGCCCATCGCGCCATCGAGGATCATGATGCGCTCGGACAGGATCTCGTCGAGGCGGGACTGCGTATCAGATGGGGCGGTGGGCGTCCGTGTCATTGGCATGATAGGGTGTTCAAGAGAAGGGGCGATCAAGCTCCATCCGAGCGGACGCAAATACCGGTCGGCACACGATTATCGTGGCGATCGAGCAGGCCTGTCAATGTGGGCTGAGGTGGCCGACAGCAGCGCGCCATTGTAGGGCCGGCCATGGCCGGCCCGACAAAATGCAATTGGGGAGATGAGATTACGCGAACAGGTCGTCGAGCGGGTCCGCGTGAACCCGTTGCGTGGGATCCTCCACGTAATCGCCCAGCAGGAGCGTCCGGATGATCTCGTCCCACACCTTTCCGAACCGGGCGGACATGTCGGCCCAGAAGTCGAGCGTCAGCACGACCTGGATGTTCGAATAGCGTGCCAGGGCCGTGCGCGACGTGACTAGCCGGCCGTTCTCGGGGTCGGGATAGTTCGTCTCGCTCCACGCCAGGTCGTGGCGCGGGTGTTTGACTTCGTTGACCGGTCCGTAATCGTAGGACTCGCGCTCGCCCTTGGCGGTAATGTCCTTGAGCACGGTGGGAAGCTTCAGCCCCGACCAGTCGATGTCGTCGCGCAGGTAGATCACCGTGAGCGAGAGACGCACGTCGTCGTCGGGAGGTTCGCGGTCGTGGATGTGGATCGTGCCGTCGTCGGACGGGCGGACGATCCAGTCCTCGGGGAAGTCGAACCGCACGGCGCCCTGGTCGGCGACGAAGATCCGGTATCCCGGCTTGCACTTCCAGCCGTGGTCGTCCTTGAGGCGCAAGGTCTGTTTGGTCCAGTTCGACTTCCTGGGGGGCTTGGCCATGCGGGCGGACTCCTCCAACAGGTTGCGTGGCAGCCGTCAGACCGCGGCGGCCATGGCCGTGAGTTGAACGACCGAGCGGTTCTGTTCCTTCGCGAGGTACTCGCGCCCCTTCTTGACGTGGATGTGGTCCCACGGGAGGACCTCGTCGACCGGGCGCTCGCGGTGGCTGTAGAAGCCGACGTCAATGCCCGTGTCGGCAAATGCGGTCCACCAGAGATCGGGCTGAAAATACTCGGTCCAGGCGTCCAGCTTCGCCCCGCGCCGCCAGGCCTCCTCCAGGCCGGCCGCAACGCGGCGGTCGCCGCGGGTCATGATCCCCTCAAGCATGCTGCGTTCGATGTCGTGGCACTTGACCGTGACGCTGCGGATCTTGACCTTCGACCGCAGGTACTTGTGCGCCCAGCGCAGGTATTCGCGGGTCTGGATGCCGTTCCACTGGTACGGGGTATGGGGCTTGGGAACGAAGTTCGAGACGCTCGCGACGACCTCGGCGTAGCGGCCTGTGACCTGCTTGCCGATCGTGGCGATGGTCTCGGCCATCTCGATGATCCCGTCGAGGTCGGCCGGTCGCTCACCGGGGAGGCCGCACATGAAGTAGAGCTTGACCTTGCGCCAACCGCGCCGAAAGGCCTCGGCGGCGCCGTCGTAGAGGTCCTGGTTGTTGATCGGCTTGCGGATCTGCTCGCGCATGTCGTCGCGGGCGACCTCGGGGGCGAGCGTCAACCCGCCGCGCCGGCCTTCGGCGAGGAGCGCGGGGATCTTCTTGAGGGTCTCGGTGATGCGCAGGCTCGGCAGCGAGATCTTGACACCCAGGGGGGTGAAGACCTCGCTCATCTTCGTGACGAGCGCCTCGAAGTCGGGGTAGTCGCTCGTCGAGAGGGACAGGAGGCTGATCTCGTCGTACCCGGTATTGCGGTAGCTCTCGAGCGCTGCATTGACGATGGTCTCGACCGTGCGATAGCGGAGCGGCCGTTTGATCACGGTGCTCTGGCAGAAGCGGCACTGCCAGGGGCAGCCGCGCATGATCTCGATGGCGATCCGGTCGTGGGCCGTCTCGACGAACGGCACGAGGGGCGACGTCGGCAGCGGCGTGCCGTCGAGGTCGTCGATGACGCAGGGCTTGATCGCGGCCGGCACGTCATTTCGCAGGCGCACGATATCGGCGATCGTGCCGTCCTCGTGGTAGACCGGCTCGTAGAACCGCGGGACGTAGGCCCAGTCGACGCTGCGGGCGATCAGCGCGAGCTTCTCCTCGCGCGATAGCGCCGGATCGCCCTGCATCGATTTCCAGAGGTCGCAGACGACCGGCAGGCTCGGCTCGCCGTCGCCGATGACGAACAAGTCGATGTAGGGAGCCAGCAGCTCGGGGTTCTGAGCGCCCGGACCCCCCGCGATGACGAGCGTGTCATCGGGGCCGCGGTCTTCGGCGTGCAACGGGACGCCGCCGAGGTCGAGCATCGTCAGGACGTTGGTATAGCAAATCTCGTACTGAAGCGAGAAGCCGAGCACGTCGTAGCGACCGAGCGGCGTGAACGTTTCCAGGCCGTAGAGCGGCAGGCCGTGGGCGCGGAGGGCCGCCTCGAAGTCGGGGAGCGGAGTGAACGAGCGTTCGCAGGCCCAGCCGCGCTCGTTCATGAGCGAGTAGAGGACCTGGAGGCCGTGGTGGCTCATGCCGAGGGCGTAGGTATCGGGAAAGGCCAGGCAGACCGAGCCGCGCGTCTCGCGGTGGTCCTTGCGCACGCTGTTGAGCTCACCGCCGACGTACTGGGCGGGGGTTTGCGTGGTGGGCAAGATCCGCGCGACGACGTAATCGCGAAGGGCCTGGTTTAGCATGGCGTCGGACTCCTGGGCACAGCTCGGGCACGCCTCGCCGGCGAGATTTCCTGCTCTCCGCTCCGGAGCGGCGTGCATCTCGTCATATTAGCGAAGAATAGGCGGGGTGAGTAGCGCACGGCTGCAAGAACCCCGTCAAGGGTTCGTCCTCCCGGCGTTATCGACGAGAACGAAACGTGCGGGCGATCCGCGGGTTGGAGGCGTGTGCCTCGACAGAGGGTTGCCAAGGCGGTGATAATGTGACCGAGGGGCGTGACCGCCGTTTGTTCCGAGCGAGACCGAGACCGGCATGAAGCGCGCCGTGATCGTGACGTTGCTTTTGCTCACCCTGTGTGGTTGCGAGCCACCAAACGGCGAGGCGGGGTCGCGCCGGGTTGCCGTGCCGGCGGACGAACAGATTGACGCGGGCGACGACTCGGCGCCTCGGGCGACGACGATGCCGCCGAAACGGATCGCGACGCATTGACGCGGTCGAAGTTTCCACGCCTCGAGCCCTGGGTCAGGGAGGAGCAGCCGTGATTCCCCGCGATGAAAGACCGCTGGTGGCACTGACCCTTGGAGACGTGGCGGGCGTGGGGCCCGAGGTCATCGCGCGGGCCTGGGGCGAGTCGCCTCTGCGGACGTTGGCCCGCCCCTTCGTGGTCGGCAGCAAGGCCGTGCTCGAGCGTGCGCTGGCGTCGGTCGGTGGCCAGGCTATCGTCACGGCAATCCGGGAGCCCGAAGAGGCCGAGCCCACCTCGCGCGTTATCCCCTGCCTGGAGGCGACCGAGCAGGACGTGGCGGCCGTCCCGCCGGGGCAAGTGGACCCCCGTGCGGGGCGCGCGGCGTATGATTTCTTGGTCACTGCGGTGGGGCTCGCGCTCCAGGGGCGGGTGGACGCGATCACGACACTTCCGCTAAACAAGGAAGCGCTCCACGCGGCGGGGGTCAAGCACCCCGGTCACACCGAGATTCTCGCGGAGCATTGCGGCGTGACCGACCACGCCATGATGCTGTACATCGGGCCCCCCGTTGGGGCCGGCGACGCGGGCCTGGGCGTCGTCCACGTGACGCTGCACGTGCCGCTGCGGAGTGTCTTCGACCTGCTGAGCGTCGAGGCGATCGAAGAGAAGATTGCCCTGGCGGACCGTGCCTTGCGCCCGCTGACGAGCGGGCGAAGCCCGCGCGTGGCGGTCGCAGCGCTCAATCCTCACGCCGGCGAGGGGGGCCTCTTCGGCGACGAGGAGACGCGGGTGATCGCCCCCGCGGTCGCGCGTGCCCGTGAGGCGGGGATTGATGTCGCGGGGCCGATCTCGTGCGACACGCTGTTTGTCCGTGCCCTGGCCGGCGAGTTTGACGCCGTGGTCGCGATGTACCACGACCAGGGGCACATCGCGCTCAAGTCGCTCGGGTTCAACCGCGCGGTGAACGTGACTCTCGGGCTGCCGATCGTGCGTACGAGCGTCGCGCACGGCACGGCCTTTGACATTGCCTGGAGCGGCCGGGCCGAGACATCGAGCCTGATCGAGGCCGTGCGCGTGGCCGCTCGGATCGTCTCCGGCCGGGCACACGCCCTGCCCGCGCTCGCGCGCTGAACACGTTGGCGTTGCGGCTGAGCCGGGAGTTTGCCAATCTAGCGGCGGCTGTCCCGGCCACCACCCCCCGGGCCTCGCGCCGAGGCCGGAACGGTGTCCGCGGCCCAAGGTGATCTCGACGTTGAGCGCTCCCACGACGATCTATCTGCTCCGTCACGGAGCCACGGCACTGAACCGCCTGGTCCCTTACCGGCTTCAGGGTCGCGCGACGGACTTGCCGCTCGACCCCGAGGGAGTCGAACAAGCCCGCTGCGCTGCGGTTGCGCTGGAGCGCGTGCCCCTGGCCGCGGTCTACTGTAGCCCCCTGCTCCGCGCGCTCGAGACCGCCCGGATCGTCGCCTCCCCGCACGGCCGCGAACCGGTCGCTGTCGACGCGCTGACGGAGGCGGACATTGGTCGCTGGGAGGGCCAAACCTGGGAGGACATCGAAGAGAGTGAGCCCGAGCGCTTCCGCCAGTTCCACGCGAGGCCGGGGACGGTCCCCTACCCCGACGGCGAGTCGTTCCTCGATGTGCAACGGCGGGTCACGCCGGCCTTCCAGCGGATCGCGGCCGACCATGCCGGGGCACACGTCGCGGTCGTCGGCCACAACGTGGTGAATCGCGCGTACGTCGCGGGCGTACTCGGGCTCTCGATCAACCGGGCCCGGGCGATCCGGCAGGCGAACTGCGGGATTAACGTCCTCCACTTTCGCCGCGGGAAAGTGGAGCTGATGACGCTCAACGCGTGCTTTCACCTGGCGCCGGCCGGACCCGCATAGGCCAACCTACAATCGAGGGTCAGAGCCAGATCTTGAGTCGCCCGCGGAGCGACTCGGGGAGCCGGCGTTCGACGATCCGCTGGATCTGGTCGGGGTGCAGGCGCGTGCTGAAGTGCGACGCGATGATGACCTCATTCTCGAACCGGTCCGCGCGCTCGATCACGTCGTCGAGGTGCGTGTGGCCGAACTTGTGGATCACCGACGCGCGCTCGCCGGGGGCGACGAACGTCATCTCCATGATCAAGATCTCAGCGCGGTAGATGTCCGGGACGGCATCGAGGCCGGCCGGCGCAGTGTCTCCGAGGTACGCCACCTTGGGGAGCCGGATCTCGGCCGAAACCTCGACGCCCGAAAGGCGGAGGTCGCGGATCTCGTCGCCCGACAGGTGGTGGTACTCCGGTTTCAGCTTCTTCCGACGCTCCCAGACGAGGAAGCCGAGGGCGGGTACGGTGTGTCGCGTCGCGAATGTCTGGACCACGAGCTCGCGCGAGAGTTCGATCTCGGTGCCCGGGTTCACGCCAATGAGCTTGGCCGGCAAGCGTCCGCGGTCCAGCCGCTGCACGGCGCGCAGGAGCATCTCGACGGCCTCGACCGCGTCGGCCGGCAGGTAGATGGTCGGCGGCTCCATCTTCATCATCCGCCGCCGCGCGACGTACACCGGCAGGGCGGCCAGGTGGTCGAGATGGGTGTGCGAGACGAACCAGGTCGGCGTTGCCATGAACGACCAGGGTTGTCCCCCGAGGTCGAACCCCAGCTTCAACTCGGGAATGCGCCAGTACGTCTGCACGGCGGCCCGCGAGTAGCCTTCGACCGTCAGACCCTTGTGAACCAGCGAGCGGACCGGCGCGTTGTCGACCGGGTGGTCGAGCGACTCGACCGACGATTCGATATCCGACACTCCGAAACGACTCCTTCCCGAACCGGCACGACCGAGGCGAAATCCGAGGTGTTGCGCTGAGCAGCCAGTATAATCAACGGCGACGGCCTGGTGATAGCGCGGCTACGAGGGCGCCTGACGTAATGCGGCGAACGACGGAGGTTTACGGACCCGCCTATCTCGATCGTGTCCTGCGGGTGGACCGGCCCCTGCATGCGCCAGGGGGCGGGCCCCCATTGGATCAGAGCGTCGACGGGCGCGGCGAGTTCACCGAGAACGCCGGATCGGCGCTCCGGCTGTGCGACCCGGAAGGGGGGCAGCTCACGATCGCGCTTCCCGACGGCTGGCCCGGCCCCCGGGGGACGGTGTGGTTGAACCGCCCGTTGACACCCGGAAGCCCACCGTGCCATCGCGGCGCTACGGGCGTGGACTGGCACGACGACCTCGGAGGAATGGGGGCGGGGTTCGCCGTGGCCCTGGGAGGACGGCTGGTCAGCGTTCTCGGTCCGGAGCGTGACGCGACCAGCCGTACGGTTGCGGCCCTGCTCGCTCGTTTTGGCGTTGCGCACCGGCCCATTCGCGTCGCGGGGCAGACCGCCGACTGGACGCTGCTCGTGACGAGCGGCCCCTTCGGGGACAAGCTGCCGGTCGGCTTTCGAGGCTGCCATGCGGCGCTCGAGTCACTCCCACCGGACGGGTTTCCGCCTTGCGACCTGCGGGTCGTTTCGTCGCTTCCTAACCGGCTCGCTGCGCAGGCTTTGCGCGCTCCGGGGGCGTCGGTTCGCGTGTTCGCGCCGTCGCTGCGTAACATGCTCGACCGCACGCCGCCCGTTTCCGAGTTCGCCGGGGCGATCGACGTCCTCTGCTGTAACCGCCGCGAGTGGAACACGCTCGACGACCGCGAGGAGGTGGCGTGGCGTGTGGCGTTCCTGGCCGTCACCGACGGGCCAGATGGGAGCACCGTCCGGTTCACGACTCCCGAGGGCGAGCCGGGTTCCTACCACGTCAACGCTTTCCCGAGGTCCCGCCCGCCGCGCGACACCAACCGGGCGGGCGAGGCTTACGCCTCGACCCTCGTCGGGACGCTGCTCGACCATGGCTGGTCGTCGGGAGTAACCGACCCAGCGCTCGCCCGGCACGCGGCGGTTCGCGCCTCCGCGGCGGCGGCCCTGGAGCTCGACATGCGGGAATTTGGGTTTCCCGCTCCGGACGCGATCGACGCCGCGGTGCGCGCGGGATGCGTCGCATAAGGCGGGACCGAAGTCCGTGGCGCCCGGCGCGATCTCCGGTAGAATGCAACGCCAACGGGAGAACGGGTCCTCGGGAGGGTTCGCACATGAAGAGCCTACGACTGGTCTTGGCCCTCGGCGCGGCCGCCCTCGGCGTCCTGCTGACCTCGCAGTGGGGTTTGCGGGCCCAGGATGAGAAGGGTCCGAAAGCGGAAAAACCGACTGCCAAACACGAGGAAAACCTGCCGGCGGCCGTGTCGGTCCAGGAAGCACTCCAGCGCCCCTTTACCATGCCGTTCGGGGAGCCGACGACGCTCAACGACGTTTGCCGGCATTTGCGGATGATGCTCAAGGCCCCCGTGGTCCTCGACCTGGCCGCCCTGGACCGCTTGGAAAGGAGCGGCGAAGACACCGTCCAGCTTGACCTGCACGACGGCGTCCGTCTCAAAACGGGGCTCAAGCTGTTGCTCGACCAGGTCGGGCTGACGTACCGGGTCGTGCCCGAGGACAACCTGCTGATCGTGACGGACCGCACGGGCTCCGAGGATCCCCTGGACCGGATCGAGAGCGAGTTGAAAGCGTTGCACCGGGACCTCCACGACGTGCAGGACGCGGTCGACGAGATCCGCATGGCGCTCGGCGTGGACGAGGCCGACGGCATGAAGATGCGGAAGCCGACGATCATCGAGGAGATACCGGAGGAAGCGCCGAAGGGACCGGAAAACGAGAAGAAGAAGGGCGAGGGTGCCACGGGCACATCGAGCTCGCGGTCACGGCCGGGAATCTGAGCTTCGAGGGTTGTCCATGAATCTTTCGCAGATCGCGGCGGCGTTGCTGGCCCAGGCTCCCGAGCCGCCCGCGCGCCGGGGCTCGCGCCGGCGGGGGGGGAAACCCGCGGTGGGCGGTTGGTCGCGCTGGCTCCGCGAGCCGCGCA
>JARLIH010000230.1 GCA_031291845.1 Isosphaeraceae bacterium
CGCCAGGAGCGTTTCCCCGAGATGCTCGATGTTGTGCTCGCGGGTCACGTATGTCCGCCCGGCCGAACCCATCGCCGCCCGAGCCTCCGGAGTAGCAGCAGCCAGGGTCAGGAAGGCGTCGGCGAGGCGCTCCGGGTCGTCCGGCCGGACCGTGACCCCCGCCCCGGTCGCTTCGACAGGGTCATAGGCGCTCGTACACGCGAAAACCACCGGTCGTGCGGCTGCCATGTACTCGAACAGCTTGTTGAAGCTGATCCCGTACCGGTAGACCGGTGTGGATGTGGTATGCACCACCGTCGCGTCGAGGGCGCGCAGAACCCTCGGCACTGAGGTCTTGGGGATCGCGGGACCGAATCCGACGGCCGCGTTCGCCGCTGCTATACGCTGTACGTTTGGTAGCTCCGGCCCATCACCGATCAACACGATCCCGATGCGACCCGGGGCTCGTCGCTCGGCCACGGCGGCAGCCTCGGCGATGATGTCGACCCGATTGACCCGCCCGAACGCCCCGAGTTAGCCCAGGACAAACCGCCCGTCGGCCCTTAGTCGAGCGATCTCCTGCAGTGCGGCCGTCACGATCCCGGGTTCTTCATTGGTCGGCGCGGACTCGGCGAACAAGGGAAGATCAGCGCCGTTCGGGATGTAGACCACGTGCTCGGCGGGAAGCCCACGCTCCGTTAGGTAGTCCTTGATGCCCGGCAGGAGGGTGATGACAACCGACGCATGGCGGACCAGGAATGCCTCGAGCGCACGCAGCAGGCGCTCGCCCGGCGAGCCAACTCGCATCGCCCCCAGGTCGACGAGCGTCTGGGGCCACAGGTCGCGAATCTCGAAGATGAACTGTGCGCCCCGATGCTTAGCAGCGAGCCATCCGCCGAAGGCGGCGAACGGATGAACCGTAGAGCCGACGATTGTCCGCGGCGCCCTCTGGCGGGCCTGGACCACGAGGAACACCGCCAGGAACGACAGCATGTTCAACTGGCGCCGCCACGTGTTACCGCGATAGGGGATTGTCTTGAGCCAGACGAACTTCACCCCGTCGAACCACTCGATACGGTGCAGGGACCGGGGCGGGAGGCGCCTCTCGCGGCCGCCGTTGTGGCCGGAGTTGGCCGCGAAGATCGTGACCGCGTGACCACGAGCAACGAGATGGCGGGCGAGCGCGTAGTGGCGCGTGCCAGACGGGTCCTCTGGGGTCGCGGCGTAGTGGTTGACGATCCAGACTCGCTGGCCGCCATTCCGCGCCTGGTCAGCCGCCGCTGTTGGCATCGGCCGTCTCGATAGGGGCTTGGATCACGAGAGCGGGCACGGCGTCCCCTACCTTCGTCCGGGATGGCGCCATCGCGGCACCGCCAGGTTCACCCACGATCCCACGGCCATGGTTGATTCGGGCACTCGTGACCGGGCGCCGAGCGTGGGTCAGTCCCATCGAAGGTCGGCGGTTCGACCGAACGGCGTTGACCGGATCACGAGACCGTGCGTCGTGTCCAGCATAGGACGACCCCCGGGGGTCTTGCTGCCATGGTTGCATAGGCGCGATCGAGAGCGTTGCAGTCGGGATCTCCGCACATCTCGATGGACCCATCCAGCTCGGCATTGGGAGCGTGAGTTGATGGGACTACCTCCCGCTATGTGATGCAACGGTCGTCCCGGCAGGGACGGCCGGCCGCTGCCCCAGGGGGATCCCGTCGTGGCGCCGAAGGTACGCAAGCCCCGCGGCGATCCCGATAAGCAGCCAAACCTGCTTGCGGTTGCTGAGGATGTCGAGGAACAGCGCGGCGGTCATGAGCGACGCCAACGCCGCCTGGACGACGGCCGCGTCCGATCCCCAGCCGCCTCGCGCCACAAGTGGCAAGAGGAAAAGCACAAGCAAGATGAATCCGACCAAACCGAGCTCACCCAGCGTGCCAATTATGATGTTGTGGGGCGCGCGCGATATCCCCGGGTCGGCCGTGGCGGCCGACGCGACGATTCGGTCCATTGTGAAGGCGACCGGGAAGTTGGCAAAGCCGACCCCTGCCACCGGAGCCGACTCAAAAATGGCTATCCCGACCGACCAAATGTCAACCCGCCCGGAGCCGCCGCTACTGAGGGCAACGTCCGCACGTTGCGTGACCAGGGCGGCGGCTCCGGGAAGCTGCACGGCACCGCCGACCAGGAGCGCCGTCACCAGGACGGCGGCGATTCGCTGGCGAGAGCTCAGCCGGGGAAGGAAGAACAGTACAGCCACGACCGTCATGCTTACCCATGCTCCGCGTGTCCCGGAGAGAACAACTCCCGCAGTGCACGCCACCGCGACGGCTCCACTGAGGAGGAGATGTCGGCGGTTGAGGAGCTCGGAGAGGCTGAAGACGAGCGCGGGCAGGAGCACGGCCGCGAATTGCGCCTCATCCTGGCCGGGGAACGCGGCAATCCGTAGCCCTGGTGCCACCGCGCCGGCCAGCAGCGGCACGATCCCGACCAGCGCAGCGACGGTCGCCGACAACGTGTAGGCCCACAACAGGGGGTGCACCACGCTGGGGCTATGCACAACGACGTCCGCGACGAGGACCGCGACGACGAAGAGCTGAATCAGCGTCGGGAGTTCTGCGAGGGCGGCACCCTGGTCGAGCGCCCACCCGACGCTCAGGACTGCCCAGCCCACGAACGCCCACGCCGGCAGGGGCATGGCCCTGAAGGTCAGCTGCCCCAGCCTGGGCAGCCCATAGGCAACTGCGAAGAGGAGGCCGGCGATCCTGCTCAGCGTCCCGAAGTCGCTGAGCGTGACCACCTCTTCGATCGGGATAAGCGCGGCGAAGGCAAACAGGAGCAGGAGCGGCCACCTTAGGCCAAGCACGAGTGCGACCAGCACGATCGCGACGGCGGTTACCTGGACCAGCAGAGCAGCTCTCGTGGAGAGCACTACGACGAGCGCAATGCATCCGAGAACGGCGAGCATCGTAGGAACCGCCACGCGGTCACCCACCGCCAGACGCCCCCGAAACGAAGCTAGGGCTTCGGTCACGTGGTCAATCGTCGTCCCCCCCGATGTCCGACCAACGCGTGGGCATCCCGTCGACCGTCCGCATGTCGCCCTGTGAGCACTTCCGGACTACGTATCCGGGACACCTCGAAGTATCGCCACGGAGTCCGCATCACGAGACGCTCAATGAGGCGCTCGACCCGACCCCAAACTCGTTCACAATCGGCGGTCCGACACCGTGGCTGCCCGTCCTCAAGAGACGGCCGGATCGCGGTACCACGTCACCGTCCTGGCGATTCCTTCCCGCAACGGTACCCGGACCTCGTAGGCGAGCGCCTGGCGCGCGAGTGAGATGTCAGCCTGGGAATGCCGGATGTCGCCTGGGCGAGGCGGCCCGAATCCTGGATCAACCGGGCGCCCGGTCACATCGCCGATAGTCTGGAGTAGCTCGAGAAGGGTGTATCTCGACCCGCAGGCGATATTGCAGGTGAGTGGTGAGCGGCTGGAGCGTCCGGAGGCCAGAAGGTTCGCCTCGACCACGTCGTCGACATAAGTGAAGTCGCGAGAGATGTCACCGGTGCCATTGATCACTGGTCTCCGGCCTTCGAGAATCGCTGTCACGAATCGTGGGACCACGGCTGCATACTCCGACGCAGGATCCTGGCCGGGTCCGAAGACGTTGAAGTACCGCAGGGCGACCGTCTCGACACCGTGCAATGCACCAAGAGTGTGGAGATAGTGCTCCGATGCGAGCTTGCTTGCGCCGTACGGGGACCGTGGGTCAGGCAGCTGAGTCTCGCGACACGGAAGCTCCTCTGGGATGCCATAGACGGCCGCTGATCCAGCGAGCACCACCCGCCTCACGCGATTCCGAGCCGCAGCGAGCATCACTTCGATTGTTCCTGTCGCATTGACCTCGTTGGTCTCCCTGGGCGCGACCAACGATCGCGCCACCGAGGCGACGGCCGCCAGGTGGAAGACGACCTCGCAGTTGGCAACCGCCAGATCCAATGCCGGAGCGTCGAGGATGCTCGCCTCAGTGAGCGCAATGCGATCGACAAACGGCGCGAGACGCCACCGATGGCCAGCCGAGAAATCGTCGATCACCTGCACCTCGTGCCCGCGCGCGAGCAGGCCGCGGACCAGGTGGTGCCCAATGAAACCAGCGCCGCCGGTTACAGCTACCCTCACTCGTGCGCCTCAGTTCGATCTCACGCTATCGCCGCGCCTCCCACCAGCCCGCCCTGCGGGGACCACGAGAGCGGTGGTGCGACGAGCATAAGTGAATCTGTTCCAAAGCAGGGGTCCGTGCCAGCTGCGTGGGGTCAGGGCTTGCCTCACGGGGTCTTGCTGTCGACTTGATCAGGGGCGAACGTGGTGCGCTCGACGACCGTCCCGATCGCTGATCGCTTGGCGCTGCGAGTGGTCAGGTCACCCTCCCAGTGGCCGGCGACCAGGCGGTCGGCAACGTCGGGCGGACGCTTGTCGATCATCAGCATCGGCGCGACGAAGCGCCCGGTGTGCCCGCCTGACCGGCGGCGGCGACTGCGGTGGACCCGTCCGGTCCGCAGCAGGCGGACGCCGTCGCGGTGCAGGCGATCCGGCCCGCGTGCGTCGAGCGCCTGGCTAGATCGTCTCGAGCGCCACGCGCATCTCCAGCCGGTCAGGAAGAGCGCCGGCAGCATCCCGCTGACCTGCTCGGGGCGCCTGCGGCCCGCGCGGCGGTCGGTC
>JARLIH010000231.1 GCA_031291845.1 Isosphaeraceae bacterium
GCGCCAGTCGCGTCACGTCCACGACGCGGCCGTCGCTGTACCGGGCCGCGACCCGCAATTGCTGGGTTTGCCCGTGTTTCATCCGCCGCCGTCCGGGCGAAACTTCGATCTGCTCGAGCTTCGGCGCACTCAGTCCCTGATCCAGGGGCATCCCCTGGGCGATCCAGCGCTCGATCGTCCGGTACTCGGGCGAACCTCGCTCCATCCGCCGCCCGCCGCCGTGGGGCAGGGTGGCGCTTGGCTTCAGGAGGACCAGGCTGTCGCGCGGCGAGGTGGGAAAGACCCTGCGCCCTCGCGCCTCGCGCACCAGCGCGTCGAAATCGAACCGGGGATCGAAACCCAGCAAGCTGAGCCGGAAGCCGTTCTGGCCACTGGCCTTGCCGTGGCACGCTCCCGAGTTGCAGCCGAGCTTGGAGAAGATCGGCACGACATCGCTGGCGAAGTGGACCGGTTGGCGGTTGGCGAAGTCCTCGACCGTCACGCGGACTTTCGCGGTCCCGGATCCCGATCGGACGACAATCTCCGCGGCGCCGTCGCCGGCGGGCGTCACCACTCCATTCTGGTCCACACGCGCGATTTTCGGGTCGGACGTCTCGTAACGCGTGCCGGCGTCGTGCGTCAGGTCATTGCTGCCGGACGCGACCACGATTTGCGCCGCCCCGTCCGATCCGATGATCCGGACTTGAGTTGGGTCGACGGAGAGGCCATCCGACGACGCGGTCGAGGATGGCAAGATGGCGAGCGCCGCGAGCAAAAGGCAGGTCATGGACACTCCGCCGCCTCCCCTCAGACGACATGTGACGGATGTCTCTATCTGGCACTGTGACACGAGTGCGCGGATTTGGCAACGAAATTCTTGAGACTTCGTCCGTGTTGTGTCGCACCGGTTTCGAGCGTGGTCACCGTGGGCCCGGAAATGTCCGGCCCACCGCGACTGACACAGCCGAAGTCTGCCGTTCTTTCAGTTCCGAACGGCGGCCGGGCACCGAGTGAGCCCCTTTGGCGCTCCAGCAGCGTGGGCACTGCCCACCTTTTCCGCTGGCCGAAAAGCCCCTTACGGATCGCCCGTTAATCGTCCGTGGCCGGCTCGATGTAGCAGCCGAGCGGGCCCTTGGAGATGTCCATGCGCGGGTCCGGGCCGTAGGCGAGCACCTGGTCTCGCTTCAGCTCGGCTTTTTCCTTGTGGGTCGTATAGACGATCGCCCGGCCCGTGGTATGGATGCGCCAGGTCAGGTCTTTCGCTGTGCTGGCCGAGTGGGCGAAGAGCTTGGTCAGGAGCTCGATGACGTACTCGAACGTGTGTTCCTCGTCGTTGAGGACGATCACGTTATACGGCGGCAGTTGCCGCGTCTCGTTCTTGGTCTTGGTTTTCGAGCGAGGCGCGGTCTTGGTCGTGACGATGGGTTCGGCCACGGCGCTCGCGCTGTCGTCGGCTTCGCTCATCGGACGGCTCTCCGATCGTGGTTGTTCGCTGGATGGGGGAGGTGCTATTCTGGCCCTTTTCCTCCCCGATCTATCGTGAGCTAGAAGCACGCGATTTGGCAATGGTTTTTGGACGGTACGACTGATGGCCGAAATGAGCCCGGGCGCCGCCCTGCGGCAGCTTCAGCAGGCGCAAGCAGGATTGCGCAAGGCCCGGCAAGCCCTGCGCTTGACCAAGGGCGACCCCAACGCCGTCCCGAAGACCCTGAAGGCCGCGTGGGAGAGCCTCGCCCACACCCACCGACTGCTTGCGAGCATTCCGCTCGATGCGGCGGACGAGGCCGTGATGACCAAGCAGCTCGCCGTCCAGCGCTACGCGACGGCCCTGCTCGTGAGGCTCCGCCGCCTCCTCCGCCGGGAACACGTCGAGGACGCGGACGACGACTTCGGCGACGACGAGAATTGACCCTCGTAGGGCCGGCCATTGCCGGCCCTACAAGAATCCTCGCATCAAGAAATATAACCCAGTCCGCTAAGCCTGTCGCGCACCAGGTCTTCCTCGTCGGGCGTATATCCCCCCGCTTGCGCTGTGGCGCCGACCGCGGCGAACCGGGTCAGGGACCTTCCCTGCATCGTCGGCAGCGCGTCGTAACCGCCCAGCTCGAGCAGCGTGGGTGTGATGTCGAGGAGGTGCGCTCCTTCGATGGGCCCGCTCAGCGGGTTGTTCGACGAGGCGAGGATGAACGACCCGAACTGGGCGTGGTTGCAGTCGTCGGGTCCGGTGTCGTTCTCCTGGATGTGGAGATTGGGGTAGCCGACCCCGCCGATCGAGCGCCAGTAAAGGCCGCCGAAGTGGACGATCAGGTCGGGCGCGACGTTGCGCACCTCGCGATACACTTCCTCGGGCCGGAAGACGAGCGTGCCCAGCGGCTTGCCTTCGGGGTCGGTCGTGGCTTCGAACCGCGCCTTCACCTCGTCCCGGAACGTCTCGTACTCCGACGGCTCGATCGTCCCTCGCGGCTCGCGCCCCTTCACGTTGAAGAACACACGGGCGTAGTATCCCCCCTCGCTCCAGACCCGCGTCTTGTCCCAGTTCACGTCGAGCTTGGCAAACGGCGTGACCTGCTCGGGATACGAATTCAGGACGAGCAGGCCCTCGCGGATCAGCCACTCGTTGACGCAGAAGCCGCCGTCCAGGCGCTGGGCGCCGTGGTCGGAAACGACGAGCACCACGGTGTCGTCGGTCAAGAGCTCCAGGAGGCTTCCCAGCTCTTCATCAAGGTGCCGGTAGTAGTCGCGGATCGTCTCGCGGAACGGGTTGCCCGGGACGTGCAGCACGTGCTCGGGGTCGTGGTAGCTCCAGAAGCCGTGGTGCATCCGGTCGAGGCCGATCTCCACGAGCTGGAAGTAGTCCCAGTCGGTGTTCTTCAGGTAGTGGCGCGCGACGGTGAAGTGCTTGCGGCTCATCGCGTAGATTTCGTCGCGCAGCCAGGGCTTGTTGTTGGTCCGAAAACCTTTGACGTCGACCGGGTACTCGCCGACGAGCTGCTGGATCTCGCGGGCGACTTCCGGCGGGCTGGTGTATACGTCTTTCGACGTGTCCGGCGTCAGGAAGCAGCCGACCGAAATCCCGTTGACCCGGCGCGGGGGGTAACAAGGGGGGACCCCCATGATGACCGACCGCTTCCCCTCGCGAGCCACCTGGTCCCACACGGTGAGGGCGCTGATCGACCGGGAATTGACGATCCCCAGGCCGTCGTACGAGTGGTTCGTGCGGTTCCGGAAGCCATAGACGCCCAGCGAACCCGGGTCCTGGCTGGTGGCCATGCACATCCAGGCCGGCACCGTGATCGGCGGGACGATGCTCTCCAGCCGGCCGTAGCAGCCGGCATCCATCAGACGGCGGAAGTTTTCCAGGCGCTCGTCGCCCAGGAGCAGCTCCGGCGCAGCGCAGTCGAGACCGACGACGAGGACTTTCATGATAACAACGAACTCCCTTCCATGCCTGGGTCCTTGGGGGCGCCGAGCGCGTCGAGGATCGTCGGGGCGAGGTCAAGCAGCCGCGCTGCAGCGCCACGGAACGGCCGATTCATGAACAGTACGCCGGGGACGAGGGCGGGGTCGATGATGTGGTCGCCGCCCCAACGCTTCCGGTTGTCGTCGAACAGCCGGTCGGGGACGCCTCCCAGTCCCGTCTCCCACGAGAGCCGGTAACCGGCGTTGCAGTTGACGACCAGGTCCGGGGCCTCAGTCGCGAACGGCCCCGAGTACGCCTGCTCGCGCGTGACCACCGAGCGCACGGCGAGCGTCCCTCGCTCGTGGTCGGTGAGGCCGGTCAGGCCCTTCACGATCGCGGTCTTGAGTCCCTCGGCCTCGTCGGGCGCGACCACCCCGTCGCGCTCGCGGCTCTTCATGTTGAGGTAGATGCCCCCCAGGCCGAGGGCGTACGCCTGCGTGCGCCCCCAGTCGACGTTTCGGAGCATGTCCCCGGCCTCGTCGCCCGGCCGAACGCCGCCGCGAAGGGCCAGAAGTCCGTTGTCGAGCAGCCAGTTGTTCAAATGAAGCCCGCGCTGAAAGCTCTGGAAGCCGTGATCGCTCAGCACGACCACGAGCGTCTGGTCGTCCGCGTGCCCGAGCGCCTCGCCGACGATGGCGTCACCCTGGCGGTACTGGTCCTCGATCGCGCGTTCCAGTCCCGGGCGGAGCGGCTCGTCGCGGTTTGCCGGATGGTCCGGCTCGCGGAAGCGCCAGAGCATGTGCTGCACCCGGTCGGGCGTGTCAAACAGGCAGAAAAAAAGACCGGAATCGAACCGCTCCAGCTCCAGGCGCATCATCGCAGCGCGTTCGTCCCAGACCTCTGCGCATTGCGCCAGGTACGCTTCCTCGCCGAAACGCCCGTTGTTCAAGCCGGTGTGGTCCTCGACCATCCCGGTCGTGGCGTAGGGGCCGATTTGCTCCAGCAGCTCGCCGGCGTAGCTCGCGGGCGAGCTGATCGGAAAGAGCGGAAACTCCGGGTCGAAGTTCACCGGCGAGGCGTACAGGGCGAGCTCGGGTTCGGTGCCCACCAGGTGGAACCGCACCATCCCGAGCACCGACTGAAGCAACCCCAGCTTGAACTTCACACGCAACCAGTCGCTCCACTCGCCTTGCCGGATGACGAGCTCCTGCGGCGACCCGTCCGAGCGGAGGCTTACCGTCCCTGCGGCGGGGTCGACCCGGAGCGTGACCTCGACGCGGCAGTCGGCTCGCGTCTTCGGGTGGCGCGGGCCGATGAGGTAGGTCGATACCGTCTGCCCGTCGCGCCGCACGGTGACGAGGTTCTCACCCTCTCGCGGCGTCGCGCCGGAATCCGAAGTGTAAAACGTCGCCGAACCGAACCCGCCCCGGATGTCCGGCACCCCCAGCCCCGAGAGCAGCCTTCCTTTCAACGGGTCGGGCGGATAACTGCAAGGACAGCGCACGATCGTCGAGCCGATACCGGCCTCCGTCAACCGCTGCCACACCGGCACCCCCCGGCGCAGGTTCACGACCTTCGGCGGCAGGAACGCATTCTTTTGCTCGTAACGGTTCAACCCGATATCCGGCAAATAGGTTCCCGGGTCGCGACGCAGGAAGTCAAAAATCCCGTGTGCGCCGGGATTCACCCCCGTGGCGAACGTCGACCACGCCACCGGCGTCTGCGCGGGGTTCGTCGTCGCCACCGTACTGAACCCGCCCCGCGTGCGCAGTTTCGCCAGATTGGGCAATTCGCCCGCTTCGAGCATCGGTTTGACGATCGACGGCTCGAAACCGTCGAGTCCGATCACGATCACCTTCTTAATTTTGTCCGCTCCTCATGAGCTCTCGGAAAGGTCGATTGTCTCGTGGGGGGCGATCTTCGCGGGGTTCATTGCTAAGGTGACGATCAACTCGGACGCCGCCTGCGCGGCGCACACTTCCTGGGAATCGAGCCGTTGCGCTCTTAACGCATATTCCGTTAGTTCGGAATAAACGGGTTTCGAAATCAAGTCAAGATCGGCCCTCGTTGACCTGGCGCCGTTGTGCTGAGTGTCCGTGCTCGGTTCCTCCCGGACTGGGCTCTCCCAAAAAACAGAATCTCACGCCCCACCGCGCACTCCATGTTTAACGCGGCCGGTCGACCAGGCAGGGGGGCCCCGCGTTGTGTCCCGACGGCCAACATCGGTTGGTGCATGCCGCGGGTTGCAACGCCAGGGATTCTAGGCGTCATTCGAGCGAAAATCGGCCCTGCTTTTGAATTCACTCGTTCGGCGGACGACACGTTCCGGAACACGCCGCCGCGTGCGAAATCCTGGAGTGGGAGACGAGCGGTTGCACCAGCCGGCGGCACGTTGTTTCGTCGGGACGCCTTCGCTACGATGTGTTGCAAAGGTTTAACGAGCGAGATGGGAGTGCATCGAGGACGACGGATACGGTACGGGGACGTTGCGGCGTCCAATAAGGAACGCGGACTCCTCGAGGCGACGCTGGTCGTCGCCTGGGGCGAGTTCAGCCGCACACCTCGCGTCAATAAGGATGCGGGTCGCGACCACGACCCCAACGTGTTCAGCGCAGCGATCGCGCGGGGTGGCGTCGCAGGCGGCCGCGTCGTCGGCTCATCTGACTCCAAAGGCGCGTACCCCAGGTCGAACCCGAAGTCACCGCTCGACGTCCTTGCGACCATCTATTCCCATCTTGGTATAGATACTCATGTTGAGTAGGAGAGCCACGTTGGCCGTCCCATCGCGGTGCGTCCCGGCGGCGCTCGGATTGCGGAGCTGTTTTGAGTCGCGGACTCGCCGTAACGGGACTTGCGAACCTCGAAACCAGGAAGGGGCCAACAGCTTCGGTTGACGCCGACGTGCCCGTTTTGGTAGTTTTCTCAATCTCTCGTGCATCTGCCGTCGCGGATGTCGCGAATCGCCGGAGAGGTGGCTGAGTGGTCGAAAGCGGCGGTTTGCTAAACCGTTATAGGTGTCAAAGCCTATCGGGGGTTCGAATCCCCCCCTCTCCGCTGAGCGTGCCTGACCCTGTGACGCAAGCCCTGATTAATACCAGGGCTTGCTTCGTTTTCAGACCCTCAAGGATGGCCCTCCCGGTACACATTTCCGTACGCCAAGAGGACCGTTCCCTGGCTCGCTCAAAACGCTCTTCCTCTCCGCGTGTGCAGATCGTCCGCGTCGCTCTCTACGAGCGCCGCGGTGCCTGATAGCTCGACGATCATGACGGTCGGCAGGCAGTCCGCCGCACGATCGCGGAAACCCGTGACGCAGGCGAGCAGCTTGCCGCCCAGGTAAACGTCGGGGTGGCCGCTCGGGCACCGACGCTCCTCGCCTTGACGCCCGTGGCTGTCCCTGAAGTCCGCATGCAGTTCCTCGACTTCCACGAACACGCCCTGAACTCGTTCGTCGGCACCGTTCGCCGCGATCGTGCGGCGGCGCAATACCCGTTTCTGACATTATCGTTGTTCCGCGAAACTCAGCGCGCTCGGCGGCGCGAGCTACGCGGAGACGTCAAAGCGCCGGCAAGCGCATTACGACCCAATGCTCGCCCAGTTGATCGCCTTCCAAGTCACCCGCAGAGAGTATCTCGCGGCAGCCCTGAACCTGCACGGAGCGGTCGGCGCTACGGTCGATAGGTTCCAGCAAGCCCGGGACTTCTCGCGCGAGCACGATCGCCAAGCGCCCGAGGAAACGATCCGGGCAGGCGACGAGGAGGCAGACCGGTCACTCCCGGAAATAGCTCGGGCCGGCACCAGAGGAATGGCTGGAAAAGCGATCCGCGCGGGGATATGCAGCGTCCGATAGCCCTCCCGCGGCGTCATCGCACCGAAACGGGAACGTTTAGCAACGATGTTTGGTCAAGGAAGAAATCGTTCAGAGGGCCCGCGGTACGCGATGCACGATTGTAAACTTCCATGCAATTATCACAAAGACTTCGCACGAGATTAAGGCTCTTCGGTTAAGAATTTGTTTCCTCGGCGGAACGGCTCTGCGCTCAGGAAGCCATAAATGCCGTCGCCCGTCTGAGGAATTCATGTGAACATGTTATGGTTTGGTTCGACCGGGAAAGCCGGCTTCATTGTGCCGGTCGGGCGCGGAGAGGAAACCGGCTTTGGTGGCGAGGACGACAACGGCCTCAAGCGCGATGGCAACAATACCGACGAAGAGTACGAGCACCAATGCGGGCGAGACCAGCAAAAGTAAGAGAATGTGAACAAAGCGGCGCAGCCCATCCTGAGGGCGAGCCGCGTCGAGCGGTCCCGACCCAGCTTCCGTGGTCGACGGGGGTGATGTTCCTATCGTGGGACCTGCCGTCCGTTCGGATAGCCACGGGTGGCGCATCGTACTGCATCCTTCGAATCACGAATTCTCGGAGCGACGAGCATGACTTCGCGGGAAGCGAGTGTCGCGAGCGCCGTAGACTCTCGAATTCTCTCAGTGTCATCATTGCGAATTTGGCGATCAAGCGGAAGATGATCGTACCCCAAACGAATTGCCAAGCGCGGCTCCAGTGCTTCCCTTCGGTGTCCGACCCTCATGACCTCGGAGGAGCGCGCACATAACGGCGCGGAGGCGATGAAGCGAATTCTCGTGACGGGCGGCTGCGGATTCATCGGGTCCAACTTCATCCAACGGCAGCTCGAGACCTACGCCGACCAGGAGATCACAAACGTCGATGCCCTGACCTACGCGGGCAATCCGGACAACCTGGCCTCGTTGAGCGACGAGCCACGGTACCGGTTCGTCCGCGCGGACGTGGCCGACCGGCAATTCGTGATGGAACTGCTCGCTCAAGGTTTCGACGCGGTGGTCCACTTCGCGGCGGAGAGCCACGTCGATCGGTCGATCGACGACGCCGCACCGTTTCTGCGGACCAACGTTGTGGGTACCCAGTGCTTGCTCGATGCCGCCCGCGCCGCCGGCGTGCCGCGGTTCGTGCACGTCTCGACGGACGAAGTTTACGGCACGCTCGGACCCGAGGATCCGCCGTTCAACGAGGCGACGCCGTTGGCGCCCAACAGTCCGTACGCGGCGAGCAAAGCGGCGGCCGACCTGCTGGTGCGGGCAGCGCATCACACGCACGGAATGGACGTCGTCATTACGCGGTGCTCGAATAACTACGGACCGTACCAGTTCCCGGAGAAACTCATTCCGCTGTTCGTGACCAACGCCCTTGAAGGGCTGCCCTTGCCGGTCTACGGGGACGGGCGACAGGTGCGGGACTGGATCCACGTGCGCGACCACTGCGCCGGGGTGGACGCCGCGCTGCGGCGTGGACGAACGGGTGAGGTTTA
>JARLIH010000232.1 GCA_031291845.1 Isosphaeraceae bacterium
GGACGGCAAAAGTCAGGTTTTCCACGTCGACGGTGATGCCGTAGCCCATGATAAACATCAGAATCACGCTGCCGAGCATCGCAAGCGTCGCGCGAATGGGGTCGCGGCGCAGTTCCAGCGCCTCGCGCCGGGCGTAGCTCAACATGCGCCGGGTGCTGAACCATCTCCGATTGTCCACGCCGGAACGCGACTCAGCTCCCGCGGTCGTCGCGCTCGATGCGCCGGTCGGCCTTGGTGCCGGAGCGTTGGACCCGTCCTCCGCCGCGGCCTCTTCCAGGTAGCTGATGAACGCGTCTTCCAGTGCGTCCACGCCGCGCTTCTCGGTCAGGGCGGCCGGCGTGTCGCTGGCCAGCACCCGGCCGGCATGCATCAAGGAGATGCGATCGCAGCGCTGGGCCTCGTTCATGAAATGGGTCGAGATGAAGATCGTGACCTTGTCGCGGCGGGAGAGGTCGATCAGGAGCTGCCAGAAGGCGTCCCGCGCCACCGGGTCGACGCCTGAGGTCGGCTCGTCGAGGATCAGCAGCTCTGGCTTGTGGATCAGCGCCACGGCCAGCGACAGGCGCTGGCGCTGCCCCAACGGAAGCGAATCGGGGAGAGCGTCCAACACCTTTTCGAGGCCGAACCGCCCGGTCGCTTGTTCGATCCGTCCCGGGATCTCCTCGTGCGGGACCTGAAACAGCCGCGCGTGCAGGACCAGGTTCTGCCGAACCGTTAACTCGGAGTAGAGTGAGAAGGCCTGCGACATGTAACCGACCCGCCGGCGGGTCTCGATGTCCTGGGCATCGACTTCCTGGCCGAACAGCCAGGCCTCCCCTTCGCTGGCCGGGAGCAGGCCGGTCAGCATCTTCATCGTCGTCGTCTTGCCGCAGCCGTTGGAGCCGAGAAAACCGAAGATCTCGCCGCGCTCGATCCGGAACGTCACGTGATCGACCGCGACGAACTCGCCGAATCGCATCGTCAGGCCCTGCGCCTCGATGGCCACCTGGCCGTCGTCCGCGGCGCGAGGAGGGATTTCCACCTTCCTGTGGCCTCGACGCTTCTCCTCCGGCAGCAGGGCGATGAAGGCCTCTTCCAGCGATGCCGTGCTGGTGCGCGCTAGCAACTCTCGCGGTGTCCCGGTCGCGAGCACGCGGCCGTCATCCATCGCCACCAGCTCGTCAAATTGCGCGGCCTCGTCCATGTAGGCGGTCGCCACCAGGACGCTCATGCCCGGCCGCTCCGCGCGGAGGCGAGCGATTAGCTCCCAGAACTGACGGCGAGACAGGGGGTCGACGCCCGTGGTCGGCTCGTCGAGGATCAACAGGTCCGGGTCGTGGATCAGCGCGCAGCAGAGCCCGAGCTTCT
Source organism: Isosphaeraceae bacterium (assembly GCA_031291845.1). Classification (GTDB taxonomy): domain Bacteria; phylum Planctomycetota; class Planctomycetia; order Isosphaerales; family Isosphaeraceae; genus DAIDJG01. The sequence goes on from JARLIH010000232.1 coordinate 1,348, forward strand.
GCTTCATCCCGCCCGACAGCTTGCCGGCGGGCCGATCGGCGAAGGGGCCGAGCCCCGTGCTCTCCAGCAGCTCGGCGATGCGACGCTCGCGCTCGCCCCGGGCGTGGCCGAACAGCCGGCCGAAGAAGTCGGCATTCTCGAACACCGACAGCGTCGGATACAGGTTCCTGCCCAGCCCCTGCGGCATGTAGGCGATGCGCGGACAGACGTCCCGGCGATGGCTCGCGTCCGCCATATCGCCGCCGAGCACCTCGATCCGACCCTCCTGCGCCCGTCGGGCACCGGCGATCAGGGCGAGCAGGCTCGACTTGCCCACGCCGTCCGGGCCGATCAGCCCGATCATTCGGCCGGCCGGAAGTTCGAGGCTGACGGCATCGAGGGCCCGGCTCCGACCGTATCGCAGGCCAACATCGACCAGCCGCGCCACCAGCCCCGAGCCGCGATCGCTCATCGAGGGAGCCTTTCCTGCAAGCGCGCGGGCCATCGTGCCTCGGAATCGAGGCGCACGTACGCCATCCCCGGCAACCCCGTCTTGACCTGGCGAATGTGTTTCTTGAGCAGTTCCGGATCGATCCGGGCCTTGATCCGGAACGTCAGCTTCTGTCGCTCCTCGGTAGTCTCTACCGTCTTGGGCGTGAACTGGGCGACGTCCGCGACGAAGGACACTTGGGCCGGGATGACATACTGCGGGGCGGCATCGAGCACCAGGCGGACCTCCGTCCCCATCCGGACCCGGCCGGCGGCATCCGTGGGGAGGAAGAACGTCATGTAGACATCGGCAAGGTCAACCATGTTTAGTACCTTGCCGCCCGCGCCGAGCACCTCGCCGGGCTGTGCGATGCGAAACTGCACGCGGCCGTCGCGTGGCGCCTTCAGGGTGGCGTCGTCGATATCCGCCTGCAATCGTTCGATCTTGGCTTTCGATGCATCGACGGCCGCTTCCGCCTCGATGACCTGTGATTTGGCCGTCGCGACGGCCGCCTCCGCCGCCGCGACCTCCGCCTTGGCCTGCTCGACGGCCGCCTTGTGTCCGTAGTAGGCCGAGCGGGCGACGTCGAGCTCCTCCTCCGTCGCCGATCCCTTCGCCGTCAGGTTTTTGATGCGTTCGAAGTGCTTGCTCTGGGCGTCGAACTCGGCCTCTCGCTGCGCGACCACCGATTCCGCCGCCGCCTTTTTTCTCTCCCGCTCTGTGACACTGCTCTTAGCGGCGACCACAGCGCTCTTAGTCAGGCGCAGTTGCGCTTCGGCTTCCCTGAGCTGCGCGGCCAGAACGTCTGTGTCCATCCGGGCGACAACTTGACGGGCGGAGACAAAATCCCCCTCGTCAGCCAGGACCGCCGCAATCCGTCCCGCCGTCTTCGTCGCGACATCGATTTCCACCGCCTCGATGCGTCCGTTGCTGCTGGCGAATCCGTCCGGCAGTTTCTCCGGCTGGCTGGACGTCCATCGCAGGTAGCCGAGGGCAGCGACTGCGACCACCGCTGCGCCCACGAGTGATTTTCGAAGGGCGCCGACCAACCTTCGTCGCCGCTGGTCAGTCCGGGACTTGTCAGCGCTCTGGAGAGCCGCCTGCTCGGCGGAGTGCCCCGTGACAAAGGGGGCGTCGTTGGGGAATGGATTCGGCCGTTGAACGCCATGATCGGCTTGCGAGGATGGCCGATCGCCCCCGGTCGTCATCGCCATGATACCATCCCCAAGGGGCTGTGCCGTTTATCGGCGCCCGGTGCCCTGTTCGAGGGCGCAAAAAAATCCCCGGCACGCGGTGGTTCGCGTAGCGGGGCCTTCGGAGCCATCAGGATCCGCCCGTCGCGAGCGGATGCAAAGTTCACCTTAGCGACCCGTGCCGCTTGTCGTCAATGCTCTCCCACGCGGCGTCAGGACGATTGCAAAGACACATCGCCGGGGCCTCCGGTGCGTTGGGTGGCACGCCTGGAGTGACACCGGGCGTGCGACCCGGATCACCCGAGCATCCTGACCTAACGCATCTTCCGCAGGGCGCGCACGAAAAAAAGGGCCGCCCCGAGAATGGGGGCGGCCCTTGAAAGGTGGCTGGAATCGCAGGCCGAAGCGTCAATTCTGCGGCTTCGGTTCCCCATCCTTCTCGTGGATGAACATGATCTGCGGCGGCCCACCGCGGCCGAGGTCGCGGGCGTTGTAGATCACCTGGGCGTCGAGCGACTTCGCGATCCGCGCCTTCGCCTCGGCGAGGTGTGCCTGGGTGTACGGGTCGACCTTGGGGCCAACCTTGGCGATCGCCTTGTCGATCTTGTCCTGGATCGACCGCAGCTCGACCACGGCCAGGTTGGAGATCGGCTTGTAAGCCGCCGTGAAGCCGCTGCCGGGCAGGGTCAGGTCGATGAGGCGCTCGAGATGCTCGCGCTGGAGGTTCCTGCGCAGGCTCGAAATCATCGGCTTGCGGGCCGAGAACGGCCGGTCGGGCACCTCCGCCAACTCGCGCCAGATGGACGTGTTGATCGTCGTGAGCAACTCGGGGAGCGTCAGCACGTCCTGGTCGGCCGAGACGCGGAACTCGTTGTCGTACACCCGGCGGAGGGTCGTCGGGTTCATCAGCATCGTGAGCGCCGAGACCTGGATGCCCATCACGCGGTCATGGACCGGCCAGGCGGGTTCGTTGGCCAGGCGATTGCGGTAGCTTTCTTCGTCGTCGAGCCAGTGGTCGATCGTCATCCGGTTGAGGATGTCGGGGGTCAGGCCGAACGAGTCGTCGAAGAAGGCGTTCTCGATCACGAACTTGAGGGCCGCGCGCTGCTGCGCGGTGGGAACGACCTCGATCGGCGTGCGGGCGTTCTTGTCTCCCTTGTGGTCGCGGTGCACGAAGGCCCCTCCAACCCAGGCCGCCATCATGTTCAGGCAGTCGGTCTGGAGCTTGAGGGTCATCTCGTAGCCGCCGCGCGCCTTGGACCACCCCTCGCCGTCCTTGACGAACTTCTCGATCAGCCGCGCGCGGTGGTGCTTCGCCAGGCGCATCTGGTTGGCGGCGAAGTCGAGCGGGTTCTTGCCGAAATCGTACCGCCGGGCCAGGGGGTCGGGGCCCATGGTGTCCTCATCGGTCGCGAACGTCAGCTCGGGCTCGGCGACGCGCTCGAGGATGGGCTTCAGGTCGTTGGCCGGGGTGTAACCATATTCGATGGCCCAGTAGTCATACGGGCCGATGCTCGTCATGCAGTAGTCCCCCTGGACCTCGCCCGACTGGAGGTTCATGTTCACCGGGATGTAGTCCATCACCGAGCCGGCGAGCTGCTTCCCCTTGAAGGCCTTGCTGTTGATCTCGGCGACGTTGTAGACGCTTGTCGCCTTGAAGTTGTGCCGTAGCCCCAGGGTGTGACCCACCTCGTGGGCGACGAGCTCGGAGACGAGCGGGCCGATGAAGGCTTCGGGCATCTCATCGATCAGCTTCTCTTTGTCCTTGGGCTTGTCGACCTTCGGACCTTCACCGTCTTTCTTGCCCCCTTCTTTCGGGGCCTGCTGATCGTCGGCCTCCTCGATGAGCATGCGCATCAGCCCGACGTCGAAGGCCATCCCGCGCGCAGCGAGGCACAAGCCGTTCGTCTGGCTCTGGCGGCGGATCAGCCCGTCGTATTCATGGCCGCCCATCAGCTTCGAGTCGCCCTGGGCCAGCGGATGGCCGCCGAACGGCTGTGCGCCGAGGCGGGCGCGCTCGGCCAGGATGTGGTTGCGTTCGGCCGGGGGCGCGAGGCGGATGCGCGGGTCCCAGTTCGGGTGGTCGTCGAGCCACGCGAGCGTCTCGGGGCTCATGCCTTCCATCGCGCTCTCGGGCAGGACCTTGTGGAACTGCCGCCAGTAGTGGCGAATCCAGCCGTCGGTCAGCACGATGTCGGCGTCGAGGATCTCGCCCGTCAGCGGGTTGACCCGGCTTGGGCCGATCGCCGTCCCTTGGTTGTTGCTCAGCCAGCGGATGAAGTTATAGCGCACGTCTTCAGGGTCCTTCTCCATGTGCGCCCCGGAGGCCGCATCCTGGTAGTAGACCTCGATCGCGTTGGACAGACCGCATTTTTCAAACGCCTTGTTCCACGCGAGAATCCCCTCGCGGACCCAGCGGCGGTAGCGGATCGGCGTGGTGTGCTCGATGTAGAACACGATCGGCTGCTTGGGCGGGCTGACCTCGAGCGACGGGTCGGCCTTTTCCAGGTGCCACCGCGTGATGTAACGGGTGCGGGTCTCCCCCTCCTTGAACTTGCCGAGGTCGGTGTAGGAGGTGGTGAAGTAGCCCACGCGCTCGTCGGCAGCGCGGGTCTTGTACCCGGTGTTCTCAGGGATCAGGCTGATCGAGTAGTGCAGCGTCTCGAGGCGTCCGTCCGAGGCCGGGACCTCGATGCCGATCTCGAGGTTGTTCGGGAAGGCCTTGGCCGTCTTGATCGTGACGAGCTTGGAGTTGCCGACGCGGAACTTCGACCCGAAGAACTTCCAGGCATGGCCCACGAGCAGCTCGTCGAGGTCGATCGCCGGCCCGCGCTGGGGCATCATGGACAGGATCGGCAGGTCGAGGAGAATCCGGTCGGTAAAGAGCCGGTTGACCGACGACTTCGACTCGGCGTCCCCCGTGGAGCGCATCTCCACGTTCGGCTCGATCAGCGCGAGGCGGTTGTCGTACTGCTTCCAGTAGACATACGTGTCGCCGAACTGGAGGCCCGCGTACGGCTCGCCGCTGGCGACCGTGAGCGCAATGAAGTACTTGTGGCGTGCATAGTCACGAGGCAGCTCCGCAATCAACTGGCTATCGCGGCGGCGGATCCAGACGTTATAGAGGCTGTTCTGGCCATCGGCCGTCGAAACGATCTTTTCGTACCCCTCAGTCAGTTCTTCAAGCGGGGGGTACTCGTGGTCCCCATGTTTCGGCCCGTCGCCACGGCGGGGACCCTGCGCGTACGCGCTACCCGCCCAGCCGACGACGGCCACCGCCGCCGCCAGACACCACAACCACGAACGTCTCGGTCGCTGCATCGTACGAATACCTCAGGAGATGTCTTGGACTGCGGTGGAAGAACGCGGGGGGAGCCGCGCTGCCGGAATGTGTCGAAATGCGGGGCAAGCGTGCCGTCTCGATCCGGAGCGCCACGTCGTCCCGCGACGCGCGAACGGTGACCACCGCCCCATCACCCTTCAATGGTCGCTTCACCCAACGTATCTGGCAAGGGTCAGGTCAAAGGAATCCGCGACTCCAGGCAATCTTACGCAATTATGCCGATTTGCGCGGTCGTCCCGAACGTACCCGTGTGGTGCAACGCGCCCGTCGTTCTTACGACGCCGGCGCGGCGTCCGTTCGCCCTGTCGCGGGCCGAAGTCCCCTTGATAATGAAGGACTGCGACGCGGAGGAGTCTCAGCACGACGGCGGGAATCTGAACGGTTGGCCACGGAGGAACCCGGGACGGAACGGCCGACGCGTACGGCGACCAAGCCGGAACTACTGGCACCGGCGGGAGATCGAACCTGCCTAGTGGCCGCCGTGGAGAACGGTGTGGACTCGGTTTACTTTGGGACGGAAAAAAGCGGGACAGGTCGGCTATTGATAAATTAGGGGGTTTCCGGTTGTGGTTGCGCAATGCCACGCACAGCACGGGTCGCTCCTGGTGGGATAGTTTTTCACGTCTTGAACCGCGGCGTGGCACGAATGCAGTTGTTTGAGAAACCGGCGGACTACCAAGCGTTCGAGCAGGTTTTGCGGGAAACGTTGGATGAGTCACCGATGCGGATTTGTGCGTAGTCGGTGATGCCGAACCACTGGCACTTGCTTGTGTGGCCGGAGTGCGATGGCGAGTTGGCGCGGTTCATGCACCGGGTCACGATCACGCATGTTCGGCGCTGGCAACAACATCAGGGCTATGCGGGCTTGGGTCATGTCGACCAAGGTCGGCACAAATCGTTCTCGGTGGAAAGCGACGAGCATTTCGGGGTTGTGGCCCGGTACGTTGAGCGCAACGCACTGCGTGCGCATGTCGTCTTGCGAGCGGAGGAGTGGCAGTGGTCGAGTTTGTGGCGACGGTGTCGTGGAACGCACCAGGAGCGGTCTTTGCTGGCGGCGTGGCCGATGGATGTGCCAGTGAATTGGCTCGAGCGGGTCAATCAAAGCGACGACGAGCAGGAACTGGAGTCGCTACGGCGAAGCGTGCAGCGAGGCCGCCCGTTTGGGCCGGCGGAATGGCAGAAGGAGATCGCGAAAAGATTGGGACTCGAATCGGCCTTTCGCCCGCCGGGTCGGCCGCGAAAAGCGGGGCGGAATCCGAATGCAGCCCCAGGATAATGTCGCTCGGAGCTCTGCAGGCCCGCCCACGTTACCAATTGCGGACCTGTCCCGCTTTCCTTCGCCCGCTTTCCTTCGGACCCGTCGCCACCGGCGATGAAGCCATGCGGCGGGCGAATCCGTAGCTGGACGAGCAGGAAATAGACGCCCATCTGTGCCCGGTGCCACGGCCGGAGCGTGTGGGAGGATTCTCGTCGCTTTCCAGGGTCCGGGCATAGTCAACGAACTGGCGGATAGGCTCGACGGCGGTGGACATAGGGCTTTTGCACCAGAGGCTTTGCGGTTAGAACGCCATAGATTCGACGAAAAGTGGCTTCCTGGCAAGTAACTCTTGACTTCCGAGGGAAAATCGGCGTTCTAGTGTCCAGACCAACACGCATTTCGCTTGGCAAGCTGGCGAATCTGGTTTAGACTAGGTTCGATAGACTAGGACCCATTTTGGAAGGAACCCCATGAAATCCGTCGGCAGTTACGAAGCGAAGACCCACTTACCCCGGCTGCTCAGCCAGGTCGAGAAGGGCGAATCCATCACGATCACCAAACGCGGTAGGCCGGTGGCCGTGCTCTCGCCTGCCCAGCAGGTGCCCCGGCGTGATGTTAAGGCCGTCATCGCGGAATTCCGGGCCTACAGCAAGGAGTATATCCGGAAACACGGGTCGCTCTCGGTCCGCGAAATCAAGGAAATGACCGAGGAGGGACGGCCTTGAGCAAAAAGAAGGGAATCGCCAAGGCGCCGAAGGAAGGACTGGTGATCGACAGTTCGGTTGCCATCGCCTGGTGCTTTTCCGATGAGCAGGACGCTTATTCGCAATCCGTGCTGGACGCACTTGCCGCCGAGCGGGCGGTCGTGCCCGACCTGTGGCACCTCGAGGTTGCAAACACGCTTCTGGTCGGAGAACGTCGCAAACGCTCGACCCAGGCCAATACGGTGACGTGGCTCGGCTTTCTTACGTCGTTGCCCATCGGCGTCGATGAGGAAACGAAAGCCCACGCCTTCGGCGATACGCTGAGCCTTGCCCGCGAACACAACCTATCCGTCTACGACGCCGCTTATCTGGAACTGGCTATGCGACGAGGATTGCCGCTGGCCACGCTCGATGACAAGCTGAAAACCGCTGCCCAGGCCGTCGGCGTGGCACTGTATGGCGTTCACTAGTTTTCAGGCGTTCATTTGATGGCACTCATTCGCCCGCGACTCACGGACCATTACGACGTCCCGCTGACGCAGGAAGAAGCGGATTTTGTAATCCCCCTGGTTATGGTTGCGCAATGCCACGCACAGCGCGGGTCGCTCCTGGTGGGATAGTTTTTCACGTCTTGAACCGCGGCATGGCACGAATGCAGTTGTTTGAGAAACCGGCGGACTACCAAGCGTTCGAGCAGGTTTTGCGGGAGACGTTGGATGAGTCCCCGATGCGTATTTGTGCGTAGTCGGTGATGCCGAACCACTGGCACTTGCTTCTATGGCCGGAGTGCGATGGCGAGTTGGCGCGGTTCATGCAACGACTCACGATCACCTATGTTCGGCGCTGGCGACAGCATCGGGGCTACGCAGGCTTGGGTCATGTCGACCAAGGTCGGTACAAGTCGTTCCCAGTGGAAAGCGACGAGCATTTCTGGGTTGTGGCCCGGTACGTTGAGCGCAACGCGTTGCGTGCTCATCTCGTGTTGCGAGCGGAGGAGTAGCGGTGGTCGAGTTTGTGGCGACGCTGTCGTGGAACGCACCAGGAGCGGTCGTTGCTGGGGCGTGGCCGATGGATGTGCCAGCGAATTGGCTCGAGCGGGTCAATCAGAGCGACGACGATCAGGAACTGGAGTCTCTGCGCCGAAGCGTGCAGCGAGGCCGGCCGTTTGGGCCGGCGGAATGGCAGAAGGAGATCGCGAAAAGATTGGGACTCGAATCGGCCTTTCGCCCGCCGGGTCGGCCGCGAAAAGCGGGGCGGAATTGGAATGCAGCCCCGGGATCATGTCGCTCGGAGCTCTGCAGGCCTCTGTCCCGCTTTCCTTCACGTTACCAATAGCGAACCTGTCCCGCTTTCCCGGTCCCCTCCCCTTACCAATAGCGGACCCGTCCCGCTTACTTTCTGCTCCCAGCGCCTTGCGTGCTTCCTCACCGACTCTGCCAAGGGGAGGGACCGCATTCAGCACGACAAAGGCGGGCTTGCCCGCGACAGCGGCGAGATTCAGCGTCGTGCCGATGGCACCGAGGTTGAACGAGGCGGGCCGGCAAGGGATCAGGATCAGGTCCGCCGCCCGCGCCGCCGCCAGGGAGGCAGCATCGGCGTTCGGAGCGCTGTCGATGATGACCAGGTCAGCGGCTTGTGACCGAGCCTGTTCGAGCAGGCTCGGCAGTCGGGCCGCCTGAGCGGAGATGACCGTGGGGGAGGGGGCTTTTCGTTTGTCTGACCAGGTGGATGCAGAAGCCTGCGGATCGAGATCGAAGAGGGCGGTCTGAAAGCCCCGGCGAACCGCCGCCACCGCCAGGTGGGTTCCGATCGTCGTCTTGCCTGCGCCGCCCTTCTGGCTGATGATCGCGATGGTTTGCACGTTGAGCCGTTTGCGTTGTTCGTTTGCGACCCTACGCGCAAACACGCAAACGGGCAATCGAAAAGTCAACGGGGAGGGGACAGTTGAGGCTCTACCGCCTCCGCACAGCCTTGGCAAGTGCCGCGGAGTGTGATAGCCTAAAGGTAAAGGAGAAAGCGCGTTATGACGATCCATCTGCCCAGCGATGTTGAGCGGTCGATTGAAGCCGCAGTGCATAGCGGCCATTTCGCGTCGGTCGATGAAGCGATGGCCGAGGCTGTACGCCTGCTTTTGCAACAGCTAACGCGGGTCCCGACGCCTGCGCCCGGCCTGGGGTCCATTGGTGCCATGCGGGATGCGGCTGACGAGTTGGACGAAATCGTTGCCGATGCTATGAAACGGCGCGAAGGCGAAACCTGGCGGGACCTTTCCGTTGAATAAGACGCTGCTCGACACGGACACCTATTCCGAAATCATTAAGGCAGTTGACCCAATCGTCACGCGAAACGCCGTCGCATATCGGCAATTCGTGGGCATCTTGACCACCTCGGCGGTAACGGTCATGGAGATTGTTCGCGGCTTTCAGAAGAACCAGAGCCAGCGAAAACTCCAAAACTTTCTGTCGGCGATTGCCCTGGAGGAAGTGCTGGGCTTTGACAAGGTCGCCGGGGAATTGGCCGGCAAAATCGCCGGTGATTCGGAACGCGTCGGGCGCCCTATAGGCGTTGCTGATCCGATGATCGCCGCCATCGCGATCACGCATGGGCTTGAACTGGCCACCGGAAACACAATCCATTTTCAACGTATCCAGCAGCTTGGCTACCCGCTGACGTTGACGAATTGGCGAGTTTGAACGATTCAGGCACCCCGGCTTGCGCCGGCCGGGTGCTACGCCTGCTCGCTAGACGCTCGGCCCTTTGGGCTGGCCTTCGGCCACGGGCTGCGCCCCCTGGTGCATGACGGCGACGGGCAATCGAGCCGCCAGGCACCCATGCCCGTCATCTCGATCGCTTCTCTGTCGCCTTGCGGTGGTCGCTTCGCTCCAATCGTGTTTGTTCCGGCTCACTTTCGCCCCATTGTGCATGTGCTTGGCATTCCCGAAAACTTGGTAGCATGGGCGAATGGACGTTTCGCCGGTTGTCACGGAGGATGCCGCCCCGCTGCCGGTGGCTTCCGCTCATCAGGCACGCCCCGATGTCTGGGCGCAGCAGCAGTTCCTGGGTGCTCGGCTCGGACATTGCGCCCGAACCAAACGCCTCGTTGCCTACGCGCAGGCCCTGGCCAACCAGCCTGGAAAGGCTATGCCCGAGTTGCTTGCCACCAAGTATGAGATTGAAGCAACCTACGAACTCTTGAAACGCCCCGAGGCCACTCCGGACGCGATCCAGGCTGTGCACCGCCGATGGGTCCGCGCCGAGATGCGCACCCCTGGCCGGTATCTTCTTTTCGAGGATACGACTTACATCTCCTTCAGCCATCGCCGGGTGATCAAGGGCCTTGGCCCTATCGGCAAGGCGGAGGAGTGGCAGCAAGGGTTCCTCCTGCACTCCATTCTCGTCGCCCGCGCGCCCCTGTTTTCTCGCCCGGATGCCACGGGACGGCGCCCTGGCTTGGAGGTCGTGGGCTTGGCTGACCAGCAATCGCTGATTCGCGTCCCGCGGCCTGAGGGGGAGCCGAGAAAAGACTCGACTCAGCGGCTGTACCGCGAGCGGGAGTCGCGGCGCTGGATCGACTCGGGTCAGCGCGTCGGTCGAGCGCCGGGTGACGATTCGATACGCTGGGTAAGGGTCGCCGATCGTGAGGCTGACATCTATGAATATCTGATCTCGTGCCAAGAACTAGGACACGGATTTCTTGTGCGAATGTCTCAGGACCGGGTCGCCCTGGACCCGTGCAACGGTCGGCGTCTGGGCTCCGTCTTCGAGCACGCCGCCGCCGCAGAGCCGGCCGGGGGACTCTATCTGGATTTGCGCGCCCGCCCCGGGATGGCGGCGCGCCGGGCAAGGCTACTGATCAGCTTCGGATCGGTGCGAGTGCGGGCTCGGTGGCGCCCGGGCAAATCGGTCGCCACTGCCAAGCCGGTGGATTGCTGGTTCGTACGAGTCTGGGAGCCGGAACCACCGCCGGGAATCGAGCCGCTGGAGTGGAATCTGTATGCGGACCAGCCCGTCGAGTCGCTCGCAGATGCCTTGGGCGTGGCGATGGACTACGGATCGAGGTTTCTGATCGAAGAGTTTCACAAGGGTCTGAAGACCGGTCTCAATGCCGAATCGTTGCAGTTGGAGACGTCGCACCGATTGATGGCGGCGATCGCGGTGATGAGCGTGGTCGCATTGCGTCTGCTGGACCTGAAGGAGTTGGGGCGGCGGCATCCCGAGGCCGCCGCATCGGGGTCGGGACTGGACGCCGAGGAGCGGGAGATCTTGGGAGTAGCCGTTGAGAGAGATCTCGACACGGTGGCCGAGGTCCTACTGGCGGTGGGACGCCTCGGCGGCCACATGAATCGTCGCCGCGACGGTATGCCTGGATGGATCACGTTGTGGCGCGGGATGACCAAACTTCGCCTGTTGGTCGAGGGAGCGCGCTTGGCGCGGGAAATCGCGTCGAGAAAACCGCATACTTAGATGGTAAAAATGGCCGAGTGCATGCCATCAAGTTTTCGGGAATGCCAAGTTGTGCATGTGGCGGGCGAAAAGGGCCGGCTTGTGAGTGTGGAAGCGGCTTCGCCGCGAATCGTGGGGAAGGTCATTCTTCCAGTCCCGTCAGACTGAGTACACAGCTTCTTCCGGCTTCCGCTTGTTCTGGCTCGTCGAATCGGTTGACGTCGCTTGACTTCTGCTGTACCTCTGTATATAATGGCGAGCAACACGCCCGTCACAGGGGCGACGTCCGCAAAAGGAGTATGGCGGAGGTTGCGGAGGTTTCGTCGACCAGGGGGCTCGGCGTGGGTGACTCGTAGCCCGTCCGACAGCGGGCTGGCCGAGCGCGGGAGGGAGGACACTAAAGAGGCCGCTATAAACCAATGACAGGTGTCAGGAGATTGTTCGGACTTTTCTGAGTGTATTTTGACTTGTGCGATCAGTGTGTTTTTATGCAAGTGTTCGCGCGCTCTGGCCGGTGAGTCCCCGCAAGCGGTGGGACCGACCAGGAATGCTTCGGTCCGACCGGTCCGTGCGGCATGCTCAGCCCGCTCGCCCGAGTTGGGCGAACGCGCCAGTGTGATCCGGCGTTTCGAGGGTCGGCTGCGAGACGGTTGACGATGCGTTACCAAAAACACCAGAAACACCAAAAACCTCTGGCACTGTCCAAGTGGGGCATCAAATCGGGTAGTTTGTATTAAATGGATGGTTTGCGCTGGTTTTTTGGGGCCGCGGCATGTCGCGGGCCCAAGCCTGTCGACGAGAAGACACCGGGCGCGCGGCTCAGGCTGCTGTCCACCAACAACGGCGCACCACCTGGCGAGCGCTTACCAAAGAAGCGATCGGTGGTTGCGGAACTCCGTTCGACCGGCGGAGGAATCGGAGGACCGGGCAACCCAGTGGCGATCCAGAGACCGACCGTCGAGGCGATGCGGAAAGGTCGGGCGGAGCCCGCGAACGGGGAACGGCACGGCATCAATTGGGCGATCGCTCTTCCGCGCCGGGAGGCACAAACGGGTCGTTCGGCATGCACGTTAACGAGGCGTCGTTCCGAAGGCGGCCCGGCGACCGTTCGGCTTGTCGTGGGCCGAGGTCCCCTCGATAATGAACGACTGCGGTGCGGAGGGGTCTCATCACGACGGCGGAAAGGTGGACGGGTGGCCACGGCGGAACTCGGGACGGAACGGCCGACGCGCACGGCGACCAAGCCGGAACTACTGGCACCGGCGGGAGATCGGACCTGCCTTGTGGCGGCCGTGGAGAACGGGGCGGACGCGGTTTACTTCGGACTGGCGCGGCATAACGCCCGGGCCCGCGCGACGAATTTCGACGGCGCCGAGCTGTCCGAAATGATGACGCTGCTGCACCGGCGCGGCGTCCGGGGCTACGTCACGCTGAATACCCTCGTGTTTCCTCGCGAGTTGCCCGACCTCGAGGCGACGCTGCGCCTCGTGGTCGAGGCGGGCGTCGACGCGGTGATCGTCCAGGATATCGGCCTGGTGCGGCTCATCCGAGCGCTGACGCCGGACCTGGAGGTCCACGCTTCGACGCAGATGTCCGTCACGAGCGCCGAGGGCGTGCGCCTGGCCCGCGAGCTGGGCTGCTCGCGCGTGATCCTGGCGCGGGAGCTTTCGCTGGCCGAGATCGCGCGCGTGCAGCAGGTGGCGGAGCTGCCGGTCGAGGTCTTCGTGCACGGGGCGCTTTGCGTGGCCTATTCCGGCCAGTGCCTTACCAGCGAAGCGCTCGGGGGGCGCTCGGCGAACCGCGGGGAGTGTGCCCAGGCGTGCCGCATGCCTTACGAGATCGTCTGCGACGGCGAGCTCCAGGACCTGGGGAACGTCCAGTACCTGCTTAGCCCGCAAGACCTGGCCGCCTACGACCTCATCCCGCGCCTGATCGAGCTGGGGGTGGCGAGCCTGAAGATCGAGGGGCGGCTGAAGGCCCCCGAATACGTGGCGAACGTCACGCGCCACTATCGCCGGGCGATCGACGAGGCCTGGGAAGGACGTCCCGTCGCCTTCAGCCCGCGCGACGTGAGGGAGCTGGAGCTTTCGTTCTCGCGCGGGTTCAGCCACGGTTTCCTCGACGGCAATAACCACAAGGTGCTTGTGCGCGGCGACCACGCGAAGAAGCGGGGTATCTTCCTCGGCCGGGTGACCGCCGTGGCCGGGTCGCGGATCCGCGTCGACCTGGCCGCGCCGGTCAAGGCGGGTGACGGGGTCGTGTTCGACGGCGACGAGGCCGCGGGCGTGCCGGAGCAGGGGGGGCGGGTCTACGACGTTTCGCGGGTCCATCGCGGGATGCGCGACGTCCCCAGCGCGGACGACGGCCTCTCGGCCGGTCCGGCCGAGCTCGGCTTCGGCACCGGCGCGATCGACACGCGGCGGGTGCGCATCGGTCAGCGCGTCTGGAAGACCGACGACCCGGAACTGACCCGACGCGTGCGCAAGACCTTCGAAGGGGAGCCGCACCGCAAGGTCGCGCTCTCGGTCCACGTGCGGGCCGTCGCCGGTGAACCGCTGGTCGTCCAGGGGCGCACCGCCACGGGATCTGAGGCGTCCGCCGCGTCGACGGACCCGCTCCGTCGCGCAGAGAACCTGCCGGCGACGGAGGGTATGATCCGCGAGCAGCTCGACCGGTTGGGGGGAACGATCTATGAGCTCGGCGAGCTGACCGTGGCGATCGAAGGGGAGCCGCTCGTTCCCAAGAGTGTCCTGAACGGCCTGCGCAGAGATTTGATTGCGCGGCTGGACGAGGCGTCCGCACGGCCCGCCCCCCGTCGCGTCGCGGCCGAGCCGGTATTGCCGGTCCTCAGGGCGCCGATTGCGGCCGCGCGGGGTCAAGAGCCGGAGAGCGGCGTTCCCCAACTGGCGGTCCTTTGCCGCAACACGGGGCAGATCAAGGCCGCGCTCGACGAGGGGATCACGACGCTCTACGCCGATTATCAAGATATCAAGCAATATGCGGAGGCGGTCGCGGCCGTCGAAGGCACGGCCGCCGCGCTCTACCTTGCCACGCCGCGCATCGAGAAGCCGGGCGAGGGAAACCTCTACCGGTTCCTGGCCAAGCAGGGGGCGCGCGGCATGTTGGTGCGGAACGCCGGCGGCCTCTCTTACTGCGCTGAGCGCGACATCTCGTTCGTGGCCGACTTCTCGCTGAACGCGGCGAACGAGCTGACGGTCGCTCTGTTCAAGGCGCGCGGGGCGCAGTGGGTCACGGCGTCCTATGACCTGAACTTCGACCAGTTGGACGACCTGCTCGCGGCGGTGCCGCGCTCGTGGCTCGAAGTGGTCATCCACCAGCAGATTCCGATGTTCCACATGGAGCATTGCGTCTTCTGCGCGTTCCTCTCGCCGGGGACCGACCAGACGAACTGCGGCCGGCCGTGCGACCACCACGACGTGAAGCTGCGCGACCGGGTCGGCGTGGAGCACCCGCTCAAGGCCGACGTGGGTTGCAGGAACACCCTGTTCAACGCCGTGCCCCAGACGGCGGCGGAGTACCTTCCCCGCCTCCTGGCGCGCGGGGCCGCGCACCTGCGGGTCGAGTTCCTCGACGACGGCCCGGTCGCCGTGAGGCATGTCCTCCGGCTCTACCAGGACGCGATCGCCGGCCGGCGCGACGCGAAAAACCTCTGGCGCGAGCTCAAGGCGACGAACCAGTATGGCGTCACGAGAGGCCCATTGACGGTGCTGTGACCGTCCCGCCCGTATTCAGCGGCAAGGATCGAAAATGGATACCGCCAAACTGACGAACTTGCAGGAACAGGTCCTCCGCGAGCAAGTGATCGATGATACCCATCCCGGCTGGCTCTTGCACGACTTTCAGGCCGTGCTCGATTTCCTGGGGACTGAAGGAGTCAAATCGTCGGGAAAGTACCACGTGCTCCCGATGACGTCCTTCGAGGAGCTCAACAAGCGCCTGGGCCGGCCGCTCCGATTGACGCTCGCGCGGCCGAAGCTGAAGTCAAACCCGTATCTCATGGGCCTGAACTTGCTGTTGCGTGCGTCAGGGCTCGCGTGTCTCGAAGGGGCCGGCGCCAAGACCCGGCTCGCGCTCGACCCGGTCCTGTTCGCGCAGTGGCAAGCGCTCAACCCCACGGAGCGGTACTTCAACCTGCTGGAGGCGTGGCTACTCAACGGCCGCGCGGAGATGGTGGGCGAATCGGGTCGGGGCGTGGACGGATTCTTCAGCGAATGTTTGTCGATATGGTGGAGCATCGAAAAGCGAATCCGTTTCGGACCGCCCCCAGCGGGGAGCTCCTACCTGCCCGGCATCGGTGGCAACGCGTTCAACTTGGCATTGATGGATCTGTTCGGGCTATTGAAGGTCGAGCATCCCTCGGCCGCGGTGCCCACGTGGTATCCTGCCAACGTGCGGCACACGCCGTTCGGCGACGCTTTGCGGACCCTCCTCGGCGGTCGTGGCCTACTGCCGCCCGACGAGTTTTACGAGGAGAGTGACGGCCCGGGGACGTTCCGCTTCGGCCGCCTGCAACCTCGTTTGCAACCCTACTTCCCCGAGTGGCGCGCGAACCTGGAACCGCGCGCGATCGAGTCGCGCGAGGGTGTATTCATTTTCAAGGTGTCGCTCGGCAAGGTCTGGAGGCGAATCGCCGCGCCTGCCGAGATCACCCTGGACGATCTGGTTCTCTTGATCCTCGAATCGGTTGACTTCGATGATGATCACTTTTATGAGTTTGAGTATCGTGATCGATTCGGCGTCCCGGCGAAAGTGATGCATCCGGAGTGCAACGAGGGGCCCTTGGGCCACGAGGTCTCGGTTGGCGAACTGCCGCTCGAACCGGGCCAGTCGATGACGCTGACGTACGACTTCGGGGACAACTGGCGGTTCGACGTGAAGCTGGAGCAGGTCGATCCGCCCGACAACGCGATCAAATCACCGCGAGTGCTGGAACGCCACGGCGAAGCGCCGAAGCAGTATGAGTATGATGATTATTGAGGGCCGCTCCCAACCGTCCGCTCCCGGACCGGGGGCGCTCAGGTCGCACTTGTGACCGGAAGTTTGCCGACGAAGACGCCGCTGGTGTCGGCAGCGAAGATCCCCGCGTAATCCTGGTTGTCTCCATGGGGGGTGGAGATCACGCCGCCGAGGACGGTGGAGCGCGTCGGCAACGGCAGGGTTGCGCCGGCAACCAGGGCGGAAGACGCCAGCGGCGCCGAGGCGAAGCTCGGGTTGATCGCGCCGCCGGGGAGGATGTCGTCGTCGATCGTCGGGTCCGCCGGATTGTACGCGACACCGGTCGGCAGCTCGTTGTAGTACGAGACCTCGGAGTAGTTCGCGTACGAGATGGTCGCGCCGACGACGCCCCCGACGATGACTCCGGCGGGCTGGTCGTAGGTGTTGGCGCCGCCGTCGCCGGGCGGGACCGGGGTGGTCGAGTTGCTGCCGTAGCCGGTCGGGGGGAGCGTGCCGTTGCCGCCGTAGGGTGCGACGCTGGCGGCGAGGACCGAGTCGGTCATCGAGCCGGTGATCTGGAAGTTGTCGATCAGGCCGCCCGACGTGAAGGTCCCCTGGGGCGTTTCACCGGCGATGATTCGCGTGCGGTAGCCCGTCGGGTTGGGGTTGGTCACGTAGTCGGACGCGACGTCGCCACCGATCAGGAAGTTGATGATGTCCTGCCCCGCGCGGATCTCGGAGTCGAAGACGGCGTTAGTGCCGTCCGGGCCGATGTTCACGGTGTCGCCAGGTCCGCTCTGGCCGTTGATCGCGACGCCCGCCGTGATCAGGCTGTTGAACACGCCGTGCGCGACGTTGAACCCAATGATGCTCTTGGCGACGGCGATGCTCGCGTTCTCGATGCCGCCGGCATTGGCCTCGCCGCCCTGGACCGACAGGTTGACCAGGCTCAGGCCGACGCTCAGGTCGGGGCGCGAGGTGCCGTTGCCCTGAAGAACGCCGTCGATCGTCAGGTTCGTCAGGTCGCCGCCGACGCTCACCGCGCCCCCCGACGGCGTGACGACGAGGTTGCCCTGGATCGTCAGCCCGTCGAGCTCGCGGCCGACCTTCACGCCGCCGCCCGTGTCGAGCTTCAGGTTATCGCCGACAGTAATGCCGGCCGTGGCATCGCGGCCGATGCTGAGCGTGCCGTTGTGTGCCAGCGTGATCGACGCTGCCGCTATCTTCGCCGTGGCGTCGTTGCCGATTGCGATCGATGCGCCGTTGAGCGCGATCACGCCGGCTTCGAGCGGTCCGGTCAGGTCGTGGCCAACACGGATCGCCCCGCTTGGGTTGAGGGCGATGTTGCCGGCGACCAGCCCGCCGAGATCGCCCGCGACGTTGATCTGGGCGTTGCCGATGATGCTGTTGAACTCGATCGAGCTGACGTTCCCCAGCGGCGTGATCGGGCCGGTGAGGTTCGCCGTGCCCAGGGCCTGGATGCTGCCGAGCTGTCCCGACTCGACGTTGATCGCCGCGATGTTGAGCGGGAGCTGCCGCGAGTGCGGGAGGATATGGATGAGCTTCACCGCCAACGTGCTGGACGACGTGGTGCCGAGCAGGTTCACCTGGATGCCTTGCTGGGTATGGCCGATCCGCTCGTAGCCGCCGCCACTGACCGTGATCTGGTAGAGGGCACCCCCGGCCACCACCGGTCGGACGGTCGACGGGCCGGAGTAGAAGGAAAGCAGACGCCGTTCCTCGAGGGGCTCGAAGGATAGCGTGGACCGTGTGTGCCGAAGTCCCTTGGACCGCGTCATGGAGTGGGCTCCCTCCCTCGGACGGCAGACTACGGGGGCGTACCGTTCCCCTCGTGCTTCGCGCCAGGCGCGAGGCGGACAGACGCGCTCGCCTCGCGGCCGGCACGCCTTCTCTGTCACAGATCGGAGGCGCAAGCTTTCGCCGTTGAAGAAAAATAGCGGGTTGGGGAGGGGGCGGGCGCGGCAGTAGGATTTCGGAGGGTCAGAGCAGTCAGCGTTCCCTGGGCGCCTTGCGTCCGACGAGCACGCCGCAATGAATGAGGGTAGGGATGACCTCGCCGGGAACAAGGCCGGCGTCGGTGAGCCAACTCCGGTACTCACGGGCACTATAGGCCCGCCCTTCGGTGAGCGCGAAGAGGGCGGCCGAGTAAAGGGCGACCGGGAGCGGCCCGTCGAGGGGGTCGTTGAGAAAAACGTCGTGGATGAGGATGCGTCCTCCGGCCGGTAGCGCCGCCGCGCAGCGCTCGATCAGGGTGCGGCACTCGGGGACGTCCCAGTCGTGCAAGACGTTGGAAAGGAGCACGATGTCGGCCCCTGCGGGGAGGGGGTCGCGGAACATGTCACCCGGTTGGCCGCTCAGGCGGTCGGCCACTCCGTGCGCGGCGGCCATTTCGGCGGCCACCTTGAGCACTTCGGGCCGGTCCCAGACGATCGCACGCAGACGGGGGTGGCGCTGGAGCCACGCGATGCTGTAAATGCCGGTGCCGCCGCCGACGTCGAGCAGGAGCCCGGCGTCGTCGAGCGGGTAATTGGCGGCCAGCACGGGGGCAACGTTCTTCGCACGTCCGGCCAGAGCGAGGGTCAGCCGCCGCGCCGGGGTCTCGCGCTCCATGGCCGACTCGATCCCGTCGCGAAAGATGAACGCCGCGCCGGTGTCTTCGGACTCTGCGCCCGCGGGCGTATCGGTCCTGAGGCGTGCGACCAGCTCGATGACGCCCGGGCTGTCGGCGGCCAGTCCGATATAGCCGCTCACGTCGAACGCGCTGCCGGGGCTGAGGTGTTCGTGCGCGAGCGGTGAGAGGCCGGTGCGTCCGTTCTGGCCGTCGACGAGCAGTCCGAACGCTCGGAGCGCGGTCACGAGCACGATCGCGGGCCGCTCGGCCAGTCCGAGCGCAGCGCACAGGTCCGGGAACGCGAGCGGCTGCGGGGCCAGCTTGCCGAAGACGTCGAAGTGCGCAACGGCGGCCGTCAAGAGCTCGGTCGCGTAGCAACCGCGGAAAAGCTCGAAGATCGGTGAGGGATCGATCTGGGGCGGGTGAGTGGCGTCGAGCGGCATCGCGGCGAGCTCCGGAAAGAAGCGCAGGGCCCCGCATGGCGGGCGGACCTTACCATAGCAAACAGCGAGGGTTCGGTAAAAGGCGTCAGCGGCGTGGAGAAACGTGCGGGGCCAGCCGGGATTCGCGGGCGATGATCGCCGTTCACTTGATTCGTATGACGACGCAGCGGTCTTGGTCATGACTTGCCACGTGGCTTTGACGCCGAAACGGGTTCCGCCTATAGTGTGGGCCTGGAGAGGACGGCCTGCTTGCTGACAGGGAGGGAGCCATGCCGCAGGTGTGCCCACGGTGCCACGCGCCGGTCAATGGAAGGAGCACGCGGTGCCCGGAATGTGGGACAGGGCTGGAGCTGGCCCGGTCGACGGCCGTGGCGGAGGCTGCGCGCAGCCATCCGCTCGCGGTCGAGCCCGCCGCCCCGTCGGCGCCGCTCTTCCTGGATCGGCCGGCCTTCGATGCGTTGCCGGCGGATCCGCCCCCGGCACCCGCGTTCGAGGCAACGCCCGAGCCGGGCAAACGAGCCGTGGTCCCTCCGCCCCGCCCCGCACGTTCGCCGGTTCCGCCGCCGCACTACGGTGTCATCCCTTTGCCGCCAGTCGAGCCCACGCCGGAGCCCGCCGAGCCCACGCCGGAGCCCGTCGAGCCCACGCCGGAGCCCGTCGAGCCCGCTCCAGGACCGATCGTGCCGCCCACATCGCTGCCGCCGCCCGAGCCGGTCACGTCGGAAGCCCTTGCGGGGCAGGGTTTGTACGAGATTGGGGGTGACGTTCAGGGTTGGATGACGCGCATGCTGTCGGGCGCCACCGACGAGCTTCCGCCCGTACTCCAGCCGGCCGCGTCGTTGGAGCCCGATGCTCGGGGCGAATCAAGCTACCTGCCGCCGCCCGATCCGCCGATGATCTTTTATCCGATGCTGGACGAACCGGAGGAAGACTGGTCGGACGCCTCGTTTCCGCCGTTCCCAGCCCTGCTCGCTCCCGCCGAGTCACCCCTGGCCGCCGGCGGCGGGGTGTCTGCCGTCGCAGGGTCGCTCGAGGCGCTGCGGCTCCTCAGCGAGGAGCTGGCCGCCCAGGTAGGGCTGCTGGACGAGCCGATCGAACCCGCGCCGGAGTTGCCCGCGCCGACCGCGCGAATCGAGCTGCTCGACCGATTCGGCGAGTGGGTTGACTGTGGCCTCGTACCGGCCGGCGGCTGTGTCCTGGGCCGGCACGACGTTCCCGACCACGTGCCGGACGCCGAGGTGCTCGCGGTCGAGCACGTCGCGCTGCGGTACGAAGGGGCGACCCTGGTGGCGGACGACGTCGGTTCGGTCGACGGCGTGTACCGCCGCCTCGTCGAGCCCGTCCCGCTGGAAGACGGTCAACGCTTCCGCATCGGCGGCCACGTTCTCGAGTTTCGAATTGCCGAAGGGTTCGCGCCAGTCGCCAACCTGGCTGCCGGCGACCGCGGGATGCTTTGTAGCCGCGACCTCGAGGCGCTGGGCTACGTGGACCTGATCCGGCCGAACGGTCAGCCCGGCCTGCGCTTTCCGCTGACGAAGCGCGACGCGACGGTGATCGGCCGCGAGGGGCCGACGGCCAGCATCGCGCTCGCCGGCGACCCCGGCGTGAGCACCTCGCACGCCCAGGTCCGCGTTTGCGACGGTGGCTTCGTTCTCGAGGACCTGAAGAGCCGCGGCGGCACCTTTCTCCAGATCCAGGGACCCACTCCCCTCCGCGCTGGCGACGTGCTCCAGGCGGGAAAGCTGCTGCTCCGCATCGCCGAGGCCTAGAACGGCTTTCAAACGGCTGGCATACAAACGAGTGGCTGGGGTGGCGGGGCCCCCGGGCCCGCCCCCCCGGGGGGCGGGGCCTCCCACCGCGCCCGCGGCCCGCCCCCCCCCGGCCCCCCCCCCCCCCCAACAAAA
>JARLIH010000233.1 GCA_031291845.1 Isosphaeraceae bacterium
CAGGGCACGCCTCGCCCGGGCTCGCCGGACGGCCGGGACCAGATCACCCAGCAGGCCGAGCAGGACGAGGAGGACCAGTTGCCAACCCGGAAGGAGGAGGGGCTGCCACCAAGACCACCACGAGGCCGGCACGACCGACGGATCTGAGGGCCAGCCACGGTCTACTAGGTCGAGGTAGGCGAGCGCGAGGATGTACACCCCGCCGACCATCGAGAGCACGAGGATGGCTGCAACCGGCACCACCCACCGGCCGAGCCGTCGCCGCCGCTCCGCGGCATACATCGCGGCGAACATGGTCGTCAGGCCTCCGAAGCAGACCCAGAGTACGAGAACGCCGGCAGCACCCAGAACCGTTGGCGGCCACCTCGTCACGTCGATGTGACCATTCCCGACCCGCCCGAGGTCGTAGTCGGAGAGCGCGCTCGCGGCCGTCGCGATCAGGATCAGCCAGCCGGCGGCCGCGCTCACGCGGTAGAGGAGGACGGCGGAGAAGCCGAGGATGCCGGAGAGCAGGATCGCGCTCACGCCGGCGCGGATCGGCAGTCCGGCAACATTTGAGGCGATGTCGTTGTTGTCCGGGTCGAGTGTCGACATCGCGGTGATGACGACGAGGAGCGCCGCGAACAGGGCCAGGGCGATCCCGAACCCCGTGGGCCGGAACCGCACCCGATGAACCGGATTGTTCACCGCGAGGACGTTGTGCATCACGCGCCCCATCTCGCGACCCGATCCCCGGTTCGCATCTGAGCCGTGGTGTGGGTCGGATCGACCGGCTCCGCCTGGTGGTCGGCGCCGTGGGTCAACGCTCTCACGGCGTGCGGCCTCCCGGTTCGGGTGAATCCCGCAACCGAGGTTCCACAAGTTGCGGGACCCGAACTCGGTGCGACCTGTCCCCTACTGCCGAACCGTTCCGGCCACGGCGCGGGGTCGAGTCCTCGCCCTGCGGCGAGCGCCTGAGTTGAATCCGGCGTAGGAGCCGCATCCCTCGACGCGGAGGGGGCGCTCAACCATGGCTTGGCGATGGTCCGCACGGACCTGACGGGTCGTTCGGGCGATCTTGGATCGGCGTCATCGTCAACCATGGCGACAGCGACCACCAAGAGGCGCTCGAGCCTTCGCGCGACGCTCAAGTCGGTCGGGCTCGACGAGGGACTCCGAGGGATGGAACTCCAGCCCGCGGAACAGCGCCCCGCGGCGAGCATCCGAAACTCGTCCCGCGGAGTGCCGGTGGCCATGCGCTCGCGGTAGGCGCGGGGTTGCGTGGGCATCGTCGAGCGGTCGTTCCTTCGTCGCCGGTGGGCTGACCGGTGACGCCCCGATCGTGGCGGCCCTCGGCTCCTGCGCAAGTCGCTCCTTTCGCCGTCGATCAACTGACGGAAGTCCTGCCCTCCGATGGCCGGGATGGGGGAGGGACTCGTAGGTCGTACGCGAGGGGGCGGTGCGGCCAGATTCCGGCGCCGTGCTGGGCGCTCGTTCTCCTGCGAGGAGGTGCCGGTCCCGACTGGTGGCGGCGCGCCGGCACGAGGCACGGCTACCGCCCAGGGTGACCGCCGCCCCTGCCAAGCCGTGTTCGGCCCACGTGCGCTTCTGCCATCGCTCCAGGGAGGGGCGACGTTGCGGGAGATCCCGCAATTGGCCGAAGGAGAACCCGCGCCGCGTTCCAGGGTTCCCAACGTGTCGATTCCCGCCCGCGACGGGCAGCCTCTGACTCGGTCGCCATCACTCGGGCCCGCCTGGGGTCCCGGCGGCCCAGGGAGACGTCAGATGGTCACTTCCGATGCGACTCGACAAGCCGCAGCAGGTTTCGAGAGGCGTTCCCCGATCCGTTCGATCGCGTGCCTCCTCGTCTGCGTCGCCGTCGTCCTGGGTGTCGTGACCTTCGGCGCCGGTGCAAGCGCAAGCGCATTCGCGGCACCTGCCGACACGTCAGGTCCGGCCCCGGCCCACCTGTTCGGCTGGCCGAGCTCGGGCACCCCGAACGACCCCGACTTCTCCTACCAGACCGACCTTGCTCCGATCGGAGTTGCCGCCGCCTGGAAGCAGACAACGGGCAGCCCCGACGTGGTCATCGCCGTGCTCGACACGGGCCTCGACGCCACGAACCCCGAGTTCACGGGGCGGATCGTCCCCGGCTACAACGCCCTGACCGGGACCGAGGATGGGCCGACCGACTTCACCGCCACCCTCGACGACAACGGCCACGGAACTCACGTCAGTGGGACGATCGCGGCCGCGGCGAACAACGGGGTCGGGATCGCGGGGATCGCACCGAAGACGTCAATCATGCCGGTCAAGGTGATGAACGCTCAGGGCACCGGCGACTTCGCCCTGATCGGCGCGGGCCTCGATTGGGCCGTTGCGCACGGCGCGCGGATCGTCACCCTGAGCCTGGGCGGGACGCTCCCTGCGGCATCCGTCGCGTACTACGAGGCCCCGTTTGACGCGGCCTACGCCGCAGGCGTGGTCGTCGTCGCAGCGGCCGGGAACGACGGCGCGGCAGTCACGAACTACCCCTGCAACTTCCCCCATGTGATCTGCGTCGGCTCGACCACGAACGGCGGGAGCGCGGTCAGCTCGTTCTCGACGCGAACCCCGGGACTCGCGCTCGTCGCACCGGGCGAGCGCATCGTCTCGACCTTCCTTGGCGGCAAGTACGCAACCGGCTCGGGGACCTCGATGGCCACGCCGCACGTGACGGCGGCCGTAGCTCTCATGCGCGCGGTCAGCCCGTCGATCGGGGTCGACGCGGTGACGACGGACCTCGAGCAGACCGCGAAGCCGCTCGTGACCGGCGGCAGGAACCCCAACTCGGGCTTCGGCCTGCTCCAGGTCGGCGCGGCGGTCGCCCTCGCCGCGGCGGGGCCGGTGCCCGAACCCGTTCCGAGCCCGAGCCCCATCGTTAGCCCCAGCCCGAGCCCGAGCCCATCGCCGAGCCCTAGCGCCTCGCCGCTCCCGAGCCCGCTTCCGCCCGACCCGAACGCCGGCCCGAGCCCGAGTCCCTCTCCGAACCCGGGGCCGATCACCGCGCCGGCCCCGGTCAGCCCCGCCGTCACCAGGGTGACTCCGGCGATCGGCGCGCGCAGCGTTCCGCGATCGTCCCGCCCGCATCTCGCGTTCTCGGTGCCGGTGACCGGCATCTCTGACGGGACGATCCTGCTGACCGATGTCACGACCGGGCGCCGCGTGGCGGTCCGGCTGGCGTACAGCGCCTCCACCCGGACCGTCACCCTCACCCCGCTGACTCGCCTCGCTGTGAATCACAGCTACCGCATCACCGCCACGAGCGGTCTGACCGCCACCGCGGGCGGGCTGCATCTCCCCACCACGTTCACGGCGACATTCCGCACGGGGCCGCGGTAGGACTGGGGTCCAACCTCCAGGTCTGGGCATGCGCCCACCCGAGACCAGGCTCGCCGGGCCAGGGGAAGCACCGCCTCCGAGTCAGGAAGAGGGCGTTCGGCCGTCATCAGGAACAAGTGAGCCTAAGGAGCTAGCAAGTGGTCAAGCTTCACGTCACCCCAAGCACCGGAGCAGGCCCGAGGGCACGCTCGCAGATCCACGCGGTCGGCTATCTCCTCTTTGGTGTTGCGACCGCGCTCGGTGGCCTCGCCTTCGGCGCCCAGCCCGTCGCCGCCGAGGGAACGAGCGTCTGCATGGTCGGCACCTCGACCACATGGCAGCCGAATGGCGGCCGCCTCGTGCTCTCGATCGGCGGGTGCGCCTATCGGGTCACCTCCGCTGTCGACCCCTACGTGATCACGGTGACCGGACCGGCCGCGTACTCCGACACGATCTACCGGGGCGACGGAACGGCTCGGACGAGCAACGTCGTGCTCGACGGTCGCGCCGCGGGCACTTACACGATCACGAGCTCAGGCGTCGTGGGCAGACAGCCTGACGGCAGTCCGCTCTATGGATGGAGCTGGTCAGCCATTCAGGTCGACCCGGCGTCGGTCGAAATCGGCCCGACTCCGGCACCGATCGTATACCCGGTTCCGCCTCCGTTCGTTATCCCCACCCTGCGCGTGACGAAGGTGACCCCAGGCGCGGGCTCGCGTGGCACCTGGCGGTCGGTCCAGCCGCGCATCACCTTCTCGGCACAGCCGCTTTACAGCCGGGACCTCACGATCACCCTGACCGACACCGCGACCGGTCGTCTCGTCCCGATCCGCAGACGTACTGCATGCTGACCTTGACCACGACGATCTACCCGGTGTCCCGGCTCGCCGCGAATCGCGGCTATCGGATCACCGTCACCAGTGCGAGCGCCGATCTCAACTTTCGGGCAACGTTTCGGACGGGCTCCAAGTATAGGTTCCCGCTGCAGATCGGATTCACGGGCACCGTGCCGTTACGAAACGCGCAGTCATGCCTACGACCGAACTGGACAGTCGACCTTAGCGATCGTTCGAATCGTCCGAGAGTCCTGGCTTCGCGTCCTAAGCACAGTGGGTGCCCACGCTTGTTGTTCGCGCGCGTCCGAACCGGAGGGATGCCAGCGCAAGGTCGCCAACCTGCTCGACAACTTCTGGCCGGGCGAGGTCAGCAGTCTCTCCGAGGCGCTCGCCGAAGAGCTCGACTTCGAGCTGACGATCGAGCCGGGCGAAGGATCGGCGCCCGTGGTCATCACCGGCCAGATCGACTCGGGATCGACCTCGTGGCCCAACCGAAGGGCACCGCAAGCTGCGAGATCGACTGGTCGACGGGTGAAGTTGCCTGCGCGCTTCACGTGGCCGACCCGTTGCTTCTGACTCAGGTCCGGTCCGTTCTCGTGAGCGGAGGCATCGTCGCGATCGACGCACCGTTCGGATGGCCGGTCCCGTTCGTCAAGGCCATCGAGCGTCATCGCGCACGACTTCCCTTTGGAGATACGCCAAGCCGTTCGCTGCGCCTGCGGACCACGGATCAGGCCATCGAAGGCCGGCCATCGCTCTCCGTATCGTCAGATCGGATCGCGGCGGTCGCCTTCCGGGCCGCTCGCCTCCTCGACGCCCTGGGCGGGGTCCGCCGGGACGGACAGGACCGCGTGATCGAGGTGTACCCCGCCGCGGCCCTCCGGCGGTGGAAGCTGGAGCTCCCCGGCTACGAGCGTGATGCAGGCCTGTCTCACCCTCCGAAGGGAGCGGAGCGCCCGGTGCGTCGCCGGGGGCCAGGGTCATTATGAACGGGGCCAAGCGCGCGAGCCCTTTGGCCGTCCTGGACACGGCACGCGCCGCGTGGACCAAGGGAAGAGCCCTCCGCGGCCGCCTCTGCCGGTTGCGGACGGCTCAGCGGCTGCGAACGCAGTCCCGTTCGGACGAGTCCACCTGACTCTGCGTGGTTCTTTCACAGGATGGAGCATTCGGTGAGACCTGCGCCGCCCATGTCCAGGATCCTGATGAACTCTTCGGCGGCGGGGACCTTCTGGTCAGCATCGACGAGCGGGCGCGCAAGTTGGAGGTGCGCGAGCGCCATTTGGTCGCAGATCGCGTCGGCCCGGTCCCTGTCGGCAGGACCGAGGGTCGTTGGGACGGCGAGGGTCCTTCCCTCGGCCGTCATCCGCTCGATGTTCGCCTGCGCGCAAAGCAAGGCATCGAACACAGTGGGATCGTTGCACGCATCGATGTACATGATCTTCACGGCCCCCAGGTCGATCCTGGCCGCACGGTCCCAGGGGAACCACCGCCGTTGCGAGGGATTCGTGCTCCCGTCGAACAGGGCTCGGTCACCAAGTGGCTCGCTCAGGTGAACCGGCTTCTGGACGTACCTGGGCCACAAACTCCATCCGCAGCCATGAGCCTTGAGATCGCCGCAGTCGAACGAGGTGCTCACGTGCAACGTGATGATCACGGCTGACGGGGTATAGGTGATGGTCGGCGTCCCGAGCCAGGAGTCGTCCGGTGCCGGGACAGTGCCAGCCCAGGGGTAGTAGGTCACGATCGGGATCTCGGTCGTCGTCCCGAGGGTTGCCTGGTCGAGCCTCGGTGCGCCCGCCTCCCCGTCGACTACCGGGTACCCCGGCTCACCAGCCAGACGCCACCAGACCGCCGCTCCCGGAGGAGACGCCGACGGCCCTGGGGAGAGCAGCCAGGGCACGACCGCCGCGAGCATCGCGACGCCGGCTACGATGAGCCCACGGACAGGATCTGCTGACGAGGATTCCGCTGCGGCACGGAGACCACGGCCAGAGATTCGATCATGTCCCGCTTCCCTTCGGTTGGGCCGTGGGCGGCACAAGTCCGCAATCCGGAGTCGTGC
>JARLIH010000234.1 GCA_031291845.1 Isosphaeraceae bacterium
CGTGACCGCCGGCACTTTGCCCGCTGGACTGTCGCTCTCAACCGCCGGCCTGCTCTCCGGCACCCCGACCGCCACAGGCGCGTCCAGCTTCACCGTCACCGCCACCGACAACAACAGCGACTCCGGCAGCCAGGCCTTTACGCTGACGGTCGACCCGGCCATCACGTTCACCACCACCAGCTTGCCGGCCGCCACGGTCGGCGCGGCCTACAGCCAGCAGATCACCGCGACGGGGGGCTCCGGAACGCTCACCTACGCCGTGACCACCGGCACCTTGCCCGCTGGATTGTCGCTCTCAACCGCCGGCCTGCTCTCCGGCACCCCGACCGCCACAGGCGCGTCCAGCTTCACCGTCACCGCCACCGACAACAACGGCGACTCCGCCGGCCAGGCTTATACGCTGACGGTCGATGCAGCTACCACGGGTCCGACCGTCACGAAGCTCCAGCGGTTCGGCTTCCACGAGCAGCCGACGATTTTCGTTTTGACCTTCAGCACGGCCCTCAACCCGACACCCGCGCAGAACGTCAGCAACTACACGCTCGTACCGCTCGTCAACGGCGTGGCCGGAACACCGATCCCCCTCTCCTCGGCCGTCTACAACGCCACCAACAACACGGTGACGCTGACGCCGACGCACAACGTTTACCTCTACGCGCAGTACCAACTGACGGTCAACGGCACGTCCCCCTCGGGCCTGACCGACACGTCCGGCAACTTCCTGGCAGGCGCGAGCGGCCAGTCGGGCACGAACTACGTGAAGGCGTTCGGCGACGAGATCCTCTCCGGCCCGAACATCCCCAGCGGCACCCCGACAGCGCTCGCCAACTTCATCAACAACGAGTGGACGAACGACCTGGCCGCTCGCTTCGCAGCGCTCGCCGCGGCGGCGGGCGACAGCGTCACGCCTGCGGCAACGGCCGCAGTGGCCACCAACAGGTCCGCGACGCCGGCCGTGAAGATTGCCTCGGCAACGTCGCGCGCCACCCCACAGGTCGCCGCGCCCGTCACGGCTTTCTCGGCGGCCACCTCGGCGGCCCTCACCGACGTCCATCCGGCGCGGGCGGCCGTTGACGCCGTCCTCGCCACCATCGTGCCGGCGGATACCGACAAGAAGAAGTCGTAGCCGCTTGCGCAGAAAGGCCGGGGTGGGGAGCCGAGTGGCCGCATGGTCGGAACACGAAAGCTCCTCACCTTCGGCGGGTTTTCCAACGACTCGCATCCACCTGGGAGGTTAGGGTCGAGCGCCGGCCCCTCCCCTCAGTTCAGCGTCGGGTCCACCGGCAACTCGCGCACGCCCAGGAACTCGGACAGCCGCCGGGCGCTCAGCGCATTGACCACCACGTCCCAGAGGTCCTTGGCCCCCGCCCAGAAGATATGCTCGGTCGTGGCAGGAAGGGTGAGCCACGACTCGACGTCGAACTCCGACTCGAGCTGGCCCGGGCCCCAGCCGGCGTAGTTCGCGACGAGCAGCGAGGGTTCCACCTTCTGCTGAATCAGGTCCTTGACCTTGGCGGCGTCGATCGAGTGAAAGAGGCCGGGAAGCACCTCCTTGTCCGACAGCTCCTCGACCGAGTGGATCATCATCAGCGGCCCCTGGACCGGCCCCCCGATGTGGAGCGCCTTGTCCCACTCGACCGGCTCGTCGAAGATCTGCCCCGACAGGTCCGTGACAGTCGCCTCCGTCGGCCGGTTCAGGACGACGCCGAGCGCCCCTTCGGCCGAGTGCTCGAGCATCAAGGTCACCGTGCGCACGAAGTTCGGGTCAAGCAGCTCGGGCGTCGCGATCAGCAGGTGACCTTTTAGGGAGTTCATGTGCTTTCTCGTTTCTGGGAACCCCACGTGCGAAAGCCGTGCCACGGCATGTGACCGTCTATCACAAGAGTATAGGGCCCAGCAACCCCCCGCGGTAAGATTGCGGAAGGGCCGCGCAAGCCGGGCGACGGCCAGGCCGGCAAACGATTCACATCCCCGGCCTCCCATAACGAACGGGGCGTGATCGGAGACCCGTCGATCGGCCGCCGGGGCGGTAGACGATCCGCCGTCGGCCCTCTCGTAGGGCCCTTTCCGTCGTGGGCGCGGGCGGATTCTCTCGGAGGGCGACGCTCCGTCCGAGCCGCGTTCTCCCGAATGCGGATGAGACCGTCCGTTCGGCCCCGCGCCGGCCGTCGGACCGAGTCACCGGCCGTTCAGGAAGTCGATGAACTGCGTGACGTCGCGAAACCCGACTCCCTGCCGGTACGCCCTGCCGAGGCCGTCCAGCACGAAGTACGCGGGTATGCTCCGCACCCCGTATGCCTGGACGAGCCCCGGGTTGGCGTCGACGTCAATCACCCGCAGGTCGTGTCCTGGGAATGCGATATTCGGCAACGTCTGCGACTTCATCCGGACGCACGAGGGGCACCGCTGCGCGGTGAAGAACAGAATAGTGTGTTTCTTGACCTCCGCTTGCCGGGCTTCAGGCGGCTCGGCCGTCTCGGCGACAGCCGCCGGCGCAGGCTGAGAAGGCCGGTCGGCCCGAAATTCCGCTGGCTGGAACGCGTCCGTGGCAGTCCATCCCATGAATAAAATCAAAACAAGTTCATTCATTGGATTTGTCACCTTCGATTCACCCGAGGAACAACAAAGGCCCGCCAGGATAACGTGCCGTGCCGTCAAACTCAAGAATGCCTTGCCCAGAGTGAATCGCGGTCGCGAACAAGTGCATGGAGCTGGCCGACCCTGACAATCCATGCACGCTGTCTTGTCGCGCCACGGGCGGGCGCTGACAAAAAACGCGCTGGACGATCCCTCGTGGCATCGCTGTGTGAAGACGGATATGATGCGGAGGCAATGGGTTACTTACCTTTTTCCCAGATCGGTCGCCCCCCTGGTTTTCGACTGGCGGTCGCCAGCCCCAATCCCTACTATATCCATCGAGTAAATGATGATTTTCGAGGCGGTTGTGTTGGGGAAGCGAGTTATAACGTGCGGCGGCAGCGCGTGACTGGTTCTCTTTCGACGTGGATAAGTTCGTAGATCCGAGCAAGCGAAGACCATGCACCGCGAATACAATCCGGACCAGATGGGCCTGGGGCCGCCGGTCCATGGCGAGCATCATCACCACGATCGCGGCCACGCCCACGAGCATGACCACGCGGCCGAGCTGCGCACGCTGGTGGCCGCGACCGTCGTGGTGGGGCTGCTGCTCGCGGCCGACCAGGTGCTGGCGTTCACCGCGCCCGAGTCGCGCAGGCCGTTCGGGGTCTCGCTCGCACTCTTGGCGGCGGTGATCGGCGGGGGACGGGTGGTCTTCCTCGCGCTGGCGGCGCTCTTCGACGGGCGCATCGGGGCCGACATCGCACTGGCGGTGGCATGCGTGGCGGCGGCGTTGCTCGGGGAGTATTTCGTCGCGGCGGAGGTGGTGTTCATCGCCCTGGTCGGCGAGTGCCTGGAGGCGTTCACGTTCGGCCGCGCGCAGCGGGCGATCCAGGCCCTCCTCGAGTATCGGCCCCGGACGGCGCGCGTGCTGCGCGAGGGGCAAGAGGTAGAGGTCGGGGCCGAGGCGGTCGCGGTGGGGGACGTGCTCGTCGTCCGGCCGGGCGAGCGGATCGCGGCCGACGGTACGGTGAGCGCGGGGCGCTCGGCCGTGGACCAGGCGATCCTGACGGGCGAGAGCCTACCCGTCGATAAGGGGGAGGGGGACACCGTCTCGGCCGGCACGATCAACCAGTTCGGGCGGCTGGAAGTGCGGGTCGAGCGGGTCGGCGCCCAGACGACGATGGGGCGCGTGATCCGCCTGCTGGCCGACGCCCAGAAGCACAAGGCGCCGCTGGAGCGGACGGCCGATGCCTACGCGCGGCGGTTCCTGCCGGCCGTGCTCACGGCCGCGGCGATCGTCTTCCTGCTCACGAACGCCCCGGCCTTGTGGAGCTGGGCGCGGGGCGGAGCGCGGCCGGCGGTCGACGTGATGCCCGCGCTGGCCGTCCTGGTCGTCGCCTGCCCCTGCGCGCTCGTGCTGGCGACCCCCGCGGCCGTGCTCGCC
>JARLIH010000235.1 GCA_031291845.1 Isosphaeraceae bacterium
CTCCTGGGCCATGTCCAGGAGCAGTCGCTTCGGATCGGCAAACAACCACGCGCGGTTGGGATCGTCGACCATCATTCGCTGGCTCCCGAGTTTTCGTCATCACCATACGAAATCTCGTGATTTTACGAAATCTCGTGACCGGGGCGAATTCAAGGCTATTGGCCTAGGTCATTCAATGACAAAGGATTGTATTTTCCAGTCGATCCTGGCACGTGATCTGAATTATTCCTCGGCGAATGCCCGCAGCAAGCCGGGTGGGAACGACTTGACGAATGGAGGGCGGAGCGATGGGGTTGGTTGACAGACTGCTCGAACTGGCCGCGCGGGGGGATCGAGCGGGAATCGTCGTGACACGGGTCGGGCTGGTCGTGGTCCTCGTCTGGATCGGTGGTCTCAAGGCATTCCGTTACGAGGACGAAGGCATCGTGCCGTTTGTGGCCAACAGCCCGCTCATGAGCTTCCTCTACCGGCAACCGGCGGGAGAGTACCGGGCGCACATGAACCGGGAGGGCGCACTGGTGCCCGCCAATCGGGCGTGGCACGAGCGGAACGGGACCTATCCGTTCGGCTACGGCCTGGGGACCGCGATCGTCGCTTTCGGCGTCATCATCGCGCTGCACCCGTGGCTACCGCGAGTGGCAGCCGTCGGGAGCTCCCTGGTCTTCCTGATGTCGTTCGTGACGCTTTCGTTCCTGGTCACGACGCCCGAGTGCTGGGTGCCGTCGCTCGGGAGTTCGGAGCACGGTTTCCCCCTACTGTCAGGCGCCGGCCGGCTGGTCATCAAGGACGCCATCATGATGGGTGCGGCACTCGTCACGATGGCCGACTCGGCGAAAGCCTTCCTGCGACAGAGGGACTCGGGCTCCGTGGCCGTTACGCGGCGGGAAGAGGTGGGGGTCGTCGGCTAAGCGACGACCGGCGGACGCGTGGACCCTGGAACGAAACCTCAAGGGACAGGAACGAGGACGATGAAAATCGACAAGAACGATACCGCGCTGGTGGTGATCGACCCGCAGAACGACGTCCTGAGCGAGCACGGTATCTCGTGGGGCATGGTCGGCGACAGCGTCAAGGAGAACGGCACCGTCGCGAACATCGGGCGGCTCTTCCAGGCCGCGAAGGACCGGGACTTCGGGGTCCTCATCTCGCCTCACTATCTCTATCCCGCCGACCAGGCGTGGCAGTTCGGGGGTGCCGTTGAGAAGATGATGCTCGAGAGCAAGGAGTTCTATCGCCTCGGCCCGCTCGACCTCGGCGGCTTCTCCGGCTCCGGGGCCGATTGGCTCGAGTCGTACAAGCCGTTCATCGAGGACGGCAAGACCGTCGTGGTTAGCCCCCACAAGGTATGGGGCCCCCAGACCAACGACCTCGTGCTGCAACTGCGCAAGCGCCACGTCAACAAGGTCATCCTGGCGGGAATGCTGGCGAACCTCTGTGTCGAGAGCCACCTGCGCGAGCTCTTGGAGCAAGGTTTTGAGGTCGCCGTGGTGAAGGATGCAACGGCCGGTCCCCGGCACCCCGAGTTCGGCGACGGCTACAAGGCTGCGGTCATCAATTACGGCTTCCTGGCAAACGCGGTCCTCTCGACCGACGACGCCCTGAGCGCCATGAAGTAGCCCGCTCGCAAAGGGGCTGCGCCTGCAAATCGTCCAAGAGGAAGTTGCGGATCGTTATCCGTAACATTCGTACCAACCCATCACAAGGAGACAGCCATGCACAACAGCGACACGCACCACGAAGAGAAGCTGGTGGCCAAGGAGCTCCAGACCCCGACCGATCTGGCCGGTGCTGCGGTGGTGGAGATCTCTGCCGCTCTCCGCGGATTGCTCGCCGATGTCTTCGCGCTCTACCTGAAGACCAAGAACTTTCACTGGCACATGAGCGGTCGCCACTTTCGTGATTATCATTTGCTACTGGACGAGCATTCCGAGCAAATCTTCGCGATGACGGACGATATCGCGGAGCGCGCGCGCAAGATCGGTGGAACCACGCTCCGCTCCATTGGCGACATCGCTCGTCACCAGAGTCTGGAGGACAACAACGACGCCTTCGTCGCTCCGTGCAAGATGATTGAGGAGCTCCTCGCGGACAACCAGCACCTCGTGCGGTCCATGCGTTCCGTCCACGAACTCTGTGACCGGCACAGCGATTTCGCCACGGCCAGCTTCATCGAGACATGGATCGACCAGACCGAGCGTCGAACCTGGTTCCTGTTCGAAATCGCGCAGGATCATTAACAACGAGGTCACTCATGTCTGAGATCGTCGCGGGGATTCAGGTCCCCGACAGCAAGCTCGCCCGTGAGGCGACCGATCTGCTCCGAGAACACGGCACGCCCTTGCTGTTCGCCCACTCGCTCCGGGTCT
The DNA here is from genome assembly GCA_031291845.1 of Isosphaeraceae bacterium. GTDB lineage: Bacteria > Planctomycetota > Planctomycetia > Isosphaerales > Isosphaeraceae > DAIDJG01. Next base: position 2,367 of record JARLIH010000235.1, read on the forward strand.
TCGTTTTCGGGTCTCTCCGGGGCCGTCGGCGAGGGCTGAAGGTCGACCATGAGTTGCTCTACATCGAGGCCGTGTTTCACGACCTCGGGCTCACCCCGAACTACCGCAGCCGGGACCATCGGTTCGAGGTCGACAGCGCAAACGCGGCCCGCGACTTCCTGCGGGCCAATGGGGTCGACGAAGCGGCGGCCGGACTGGTGTGGGACGCGATCTCCCTGCACACAACCCCGGAAATCCCGTGGCACAAGCAGCCCGAGGTCGCGCTCGTTACGGGTGGTGTCGAGGCCGACGTCCTCGGCGTCGGCCTCGACGAAATCTCCGCGGAAGACCGGGCCGACGTCCTCGCCGCGTACCCGCGGGTCGACTTCAAGAGAGGGATCGTCCAGGCGTTCGCGGACGGTTTCGGCCACAAGCCGACGACGGCGTTCGGGACCATGAACACGGACATTCTCGAAAAGACGCAACCCGGATACCGTCGGCCGAATTTCTGCGACCTGATCGCCGCCAATCCGCTGGGAGGGTGAGCGGCCCGACCCGTTCTTGCGGCCTGCACCGAGCCCACCTTGCGACGTCGGGTTGGCAACGAGCCGACTGACCCGTGCAGCCACAGCGCCCGAGGTTCTCGACCTCATTCGCAAAATCGGAGAATCCTGATATGCCAAATATTACCATCAACCGGCAAAACTCCCGGCCCGTCGATCTCTACTACAAGGATTGGGGGGCGGGCCAGCCCGTCGTCTTCAGCCACGGCTGGCCGCTAAGCGCTGACGCCTGGGAAGACCAGATGCTCTTCCTCGGCACCCACGGCTATCGCTGCATTGCCCACGACCGCCGCGGCCACGGGCGATCGAGCCAGCCCTGGGACGGCAACGATATGGACACCTATGCCGACGACCTTGCGGCCCTGGTCGAGGCGCTCGACTTGAAGGACGTCATCCACGTCGGCCATTCCACGGGCGGCGGCGAGGTCGCCCGCTACATCGGGCGCCACGGTACGAGCCGCGTGGCGAAGGCCGTGCTCATCGGGGCGGTGCCGCCGCTGATGCTGCAAACGGAGGCCAATCCCGGCGGCCTGCCGATGGAGGCGTTCGCCCGGATCCGCGCTGCGGTCCTGGCCGACCGCTCGCAGTTCTTCCGGGACCTGAGCGTTCCTTTCTACGGGGCCAACCGGCCGGAGTCGAAAGTTTCGCAAGGCCTGCGCGACGCCTTCTGGCTCCAGGGGATGGCAGCCGGTTTCAACGCGGTCTTCGACTGCATCAAGGCCTTCTCGGAGACCGACTTCACGGCAGACCTGAAGAGATTCGACGTGCCGACGCTGATCCTCCACGGGGACGACGACCAGATCGTGCCGATCGGCGCGTCGGCCTTGCGCTCGTCCCGGCTGATCAAGGACGCACAACTGAAGGTCTACAAAGGGGCACCGCACGGCCTGTGCTCGACGCGGAAGGACGAGGTCAACGCGGACCTGCTCGCGTTCTTCCGGGCCTAGAGGTCCACCGTACCATCCAGACTGATCGTTTATGGAACAGTTTGAGCCCGGTGGTCTGCTCGGGCAGGTCGCCATCCCGCACGTCGGCACCCCCGGCGCCGCTCGATCCCGACGAAAAGCCTCGACACCCCATTCTCGGAGAGACGATCATGATCCGCACGATGAAGTCCCGGTTGATCCTGTCGCTGCTCGTGGCCACCACGTCGGCCCTCGGCCTGTCCCACGCGGCCTCGGCCCAGCAACCGGTGGCGGTGCGTCACAAGACGGTGAAAGTCGGCGACCTGGACATCTTCTACCGCGAGGCCGGCCCCAAGGACGCCCCAGCCGTGCTCCTGCTCCACGGCTTCCCGACCAGCTCGCAGATGTTCCGCAAGCTGATCCCCGCGCTGGGGGATAAGTACCACGTGGTCGCGCCCGACTACCCCGGCTACGGCCACAGCTCAATGCCGCCGCACGACCGGTTCGCCTACACGTTCGATAACCTGGCGAAGGTCATTGATGAGTTCACCGGGAAGCTCGGCCTGACCAAGTATGCACTCTACGTGCAGGACTATGGAGCCCCGGTCGGCTACCGGCTGGCCGAGGCGCACCCGGAGCGGATCACCGCGATCGTCGTGCAGAACGGCAACGCCTACGACGAGGGCCTGGACAACGACTTCTGGAAGCCGCTAAAGGCGTACTGGAAGGAGCCGAACAGCAAAGAGAAGCGCGACGCCCTGCGCGCGCTGATCACCTACGAGGCGACCCGCTGGCAGTACACGGACGGCGTGAAGGACCCCGAGCTCGTCAGCCCGGACGGGGCAGCCCACGACCAGTTCCTCCTCGACCGCAAGGGGAACGACGAGATCCAGCTCGACCTGTTCCTCAGCTACGGCAGCAACCCGCCCCTTTATCCGAAGTGGCAGGCCTACTTCCGCGAGCACCAGCCGCCCGTGCTGATCGCCTGGGGGAAGAACGACAAGATCTTCCCGGCCGACGGTGCCGAGCCGTACAAGCGCGACCTGAAGACCCTGGAATATCACCTCATCGACGCCGGCCACTTCGCCCTGGAAACGGATGGGGACACCATCGCCCGGCTGATGCGGGACTTCCTCGGCAGGCACGCGGCCAAGCCGTAGCTCCCGGCCTCCCATCCACGATCGACGCGAGGGCTTGGGTCACTTCTGGTGCGCCAGGATCAAGTCGACGACCGCCTTCGGATCCCTCGGCGCCAGCGGATAGTGTCCCCCGGCCCTCGAGCGCAGCCCGCCTGCGAACTTCGGATGACCTTGTTGCTCATGTCGAAGGTGGTTCGGCAAAAACAAGTCGGACCGGGTCAGTGGATGTCGGCGCGCCGTCTCGCGGGTGCTCGCCCACCACCCAGTTGGTCTGCGCCGCCATTGGACAACCAACCGTCAACGCGGTCGAGATCCCGCGGAACGGCGTTCCGTTCTCGGCCGGGTCGAATAAATTTTTGTAATCTAAATCTTTTTATGTTTATTAGTAAATTGTGAGATGATCCCTTCAAGTCCTGGCACTCGGACGTGGTCGGTGCACGGTGCCGGGGCGGTTACGGCAAGAATGATGGTGAGTTGAACGGAGCGGGTTGATCGTGGTCATCCACCATCATTGCTGCGCAGGCACTTTTGGCGCCCGCCCAGTCGGACGCCATCCCTTCCAACGAGATGTGGTTGCTTTTCTCCGGACCGTTCTAGGGTGACGGAGGTCGAAGCCAAGCACCGAGCCAAGGAGATTTGCGTGGACGAGGCCGTATGTGCCGGCGGGTGGCGTTACTTGGCGGGCTTGCTGGAGGTTGTCGAGGTTGGGGGTGTCGTCGAGGCGGACGGAGGAGCGCCTTTGGCGGCGGCGGCGGTGGCCGTGCTGGACTTGAGGGCGGCGATGATTTCGTCAATGGCGATACGCACCTCGGCGTCCGCGCGCAGGTGGCCGCGCGAGGCAGTGTGGTCGGTCAACTTGTGGTGAACGGCAAAGAGGGCCGTCTTGGCCTTGCGGAGGCTCTCATCGGAGGCTTGCTGGGGTGTCGTCGCGGTCCTGGTGACGGCTGCGGGTTGGCCGGAGGACGCCTTCTCGAGGGCGGCGTTGCTCTTGCCCTTGGCGTTGGGCAATTCCAGGTGCTGGATGGCCGCGCCAATGTGAGCGATGGCCTTCTGGCGGTGCCCGTCGTAGTCGAGGTCGGTCGCGCCAAGGGCCTTGAGGGCCTTGTTGAGGGTGTCGATGGTGGCTGAGCTGTCAACATTGGCGGGCTTCGGCGGCATGCGGAACATGGTACCCCGGCGCTGGGGGAGGATTCCCCGCGGGACGGCGGCGTGCACTTCGGCGACGAATGCCAGCACCAACACGGCCGCGACGAGGCTGCGGACGGAGGGGATGATTTGTCCCATCTCGAACTCCTGGAGAGCGTTGCGTCTTGTGAGCTGGGGGGGGGAGGGAGGGGGGCCAGGCACATCCTCCTCGATTGAACCCCGCGCACGCGCAATCGGATCGGCGAATTTCGGCGACGGCGCCGAGACCCCGGGCACCGCGACACCGTCGCGATCGGCGTGGTGCCGCTCGTGCTGATCCTTGGCAGGGCCCGCGAGACGGACCATCCGCCGCCCCGAGTGCACCGCATGGCTACCCAGAACGCCTGACGGAGAGCTGGTCCTGCCCAGTCAGTCGTCTCGACGCGCAATCACCCCTAACCCTCTCCGCGCGTGCGGCGGAGAGGGGAGCAGATACCACCTCTCCCCGTCCGCGGAGGGCAGACCGACACCTTTCCCCGCGCCGGCGGCGGAGCTTTCTGATCACCTCTCTCCTTCGGCAAGCGCGCCGAGCGGGCGCGTGTCCCGCTTCGCCCTTACCCGGCCGCTGCGCGACCATCCTCTCCCAGAGGGAGAGGATTTCGATTCATGCACAGCGCACCCGCACGATGGAGCATGAATTCGGAAGCCGGCCGGTTTCCCCGCCGGCGCGGCGGGCAGCGGGCCAGTCCCTCAAGGGTGGTTCCGCATGGGCCTTGGTTTCTTCGCCTGCGGCTCCTGGTTCTTCATAAAATTGCGCATCTCCTGCGATCGCTTGCCGGCGTTCGGGTCGGCCGCCGCGAGGCCGCCGGCGTCTGACTTGCTATTGCCACAGCCGGCCAGCATGCCGGCAATGAGCACCAAAAGGAGAGGAGCGGAATGGCGACGGCGCCCGCTGCAAAGTCGGCTCATGGTCGATCGATCCTGTCTTGGAGAAGGGAAGGGGCCGGCGACTGCCGGCCGTGAGGTCCACACAGCTCTGTGTGCGCTCCCCCGTCGCGGTCGACGAGCCGCCGGGGGAGAAACGGCGCCCGTCTCAGTACGCGTCGGAGCTAACGGTTTCGCCGTTGTCCCGGGTGCCCAGGGCCCACCAGGTCATGAAGGAGACGGTTCCCTTGACGAACTTGACGCTGCCGTCGGCCATCAGGACATTCACGCCGCCGGCGTGGTTGCTGGAGGCGTTCTCGTAGTGCGCGCTTTGCGACTGGGCGCAGCAGTCGACCCGGCAACTGTTCCACTTGTACTGCCCGCTCGCGCCGTTGGGGGGAACGACTGTGTTGAACAGCCCGTACCCCATGATGCCCGCCCCCCAGCGATAGCCGCGATCGATGGCCGTGTACACGGTCCGGAACGTGACGCTGCACTGCTGGAGGTCAGCCTGCACGGCGGCGAGGCCCACGCTGTTGACGTCGAGCTTGTTGGCCGCCTGCGACGACCCGGAATTGCCCGTCCCGTTGGCCGGCCTCGGTCCCGTCGCGTTGGTGTCGCCGGTCAGGGCCTCGGAATAGGCGATGGTGTTCGACGTGCCGTCCTTCACGTTGGCGATCGAGTAACAGACCTGCATCCCGAACACACCCGTGCTCGCCGGGTTGACCCCCAGGTCCGAGCCTCCAACGTTATAGGTCGTGGTGCCGACGCTCGCGTGGTAACTGTTGATGTTGACCTGGCCTGCGTTGCCGTCGGACGGACAGAGGAAGAAATTGAGCTTGGTGTTGTACACCGTGGAGTTGATGTTGTAGGCAACGCTCGAACCTCCCCCGTCCGGCTCTGGGGCCGGCTCCGGCGAGTAACTGAAGTTGATCGCGTTGTAGAGCGCTGACTGCTCGAGGTAACCGAGCATCAAGGCGTTCGCGCCCCAGTTGGTCCAGGTGGTCGTCGCATTCGGCGGGGCGTACGAGTTGAGCGATGCCCCCAGGGGAAACGCGTTGTTCGCCGAATGATAGTTGTGCAGTCCCAGGCCGATCTGCTTGAGGTTGTTCACGCACTGGGCGCGCCGGGCAGCCTCGCGCGCTGCCTGGACCGCCGGCAACAGCAATGCAATCAGCACTGCAATGATGGCAATCACCACGAGTAGCTCAATGAGTGTGAAGGCGCGAGAGCGTCTCATGCGAGGTCCTCCGGAAAACAAATCGACGACGTGTGGAAAAGGAAAACGACTAACGGGCGACACTCGGCTCAGAGCAACGCCGCCGCCGGCGCTGCTTGCGGTCAAAGATGACGGATCGATTGGACCGAGAATCCGGACTATTCCCTCGAATGCGCGGAGTGTGACACCACGGAATCAGCCAGTTTCTTAAGAATAGCCGGAAGTCTTTCTTATTAGTGGAATTACGGCAATGCGACGCCCCCACGGTTCCCGGTCGGGCCGTGCGCGGTCGGAACGTAAACCGTCGCTGAGAGCGGCGACGAGAATTGCGCAATCCACCACGCCAGGTTCCTCGTCGGCGAATTCACGGAGCCTCGGACGAATGACGGCCGTCCCAGTCTCGTCGTGTGTGCTCTCAATCCGTGGCCGTTCGACGGTTTTTGAGAGCGTTGGCTCGATCAACGAATACACTCGGTCTGTACGTGAAGCCTTTCATGCCATCGCAGGAATTGAACGGCATTATGCACGCCGGAGGCCGTGGGCCGATCCTTGCGAAGCGATCCATTCAGGCATAACCTGGAATCCACGGCGGACGGCGTTCCGACAAGAAGAGAGCCAACCGAGCGGCTGCCCGTCGAGGAGGCGTCGCGATGTCCATTGGCACGGTCCTGCCCACCGTGATCGGCCCGGCGCTGGGGATCCTGGTCTTGGCCGGGTCCCCCTCGCTCGTGCGCGGACAATCCGCGGGCCTGGGCGTCGGAGCACGGGTGGTTGCCAAGTACCAGGCCGTACTGACCTACGATAACCGGGTCGTCGATTCGGGATACGCCCACCGGATCTATACGGTGGGGAACGTCCAGGGGACCGCGATCCTGCTCGTTGCCGACGGGGTCATGGGCTGGACGCGCGCGAGTGAGGTCGTGCCCTTCGACCGGGCGATCGACTTCTACAACGCCGAGATCCGTCGGCAACCGGCGCAACCTCGCGCGTACTTCCAGCGCGGCTTGATCTGGGGCGACCGGGGAGAGCTCGACCGGGCCATCGCCGATTTCACCCGGGCCATCCGCCTCGACCCGAACAATCAGGCTTCATACCTCGCCCGCGGCACGATCTGGCGCGCGAAGAAAGAGCCCGAGAACGCGATCGCCGACTACACCGAGGCGATCCGGCTCGACCCGTCCTACGCGCGGGCCTATCGCGTGCGCGGGCTGACAGTGGATGGACAAGAAAGAATACGACATCGCCGTGGCCGACTTCACCGACGTCATCCGGCTCAAACCTTCGTCCCCCATCGGGTATACCGAACGCGGGCTTGCCTGGGAGCGGAAGGGGGACTTCGACCGCGCACTCGCGGACTTCAACGAATCGCTTCGCCACGATCCGAACGACGCCTGGACCTACAACAACCGCGGCAATGTCTGGAGCGCGAAACGCGAGCTCGACAAGGCGATCGCCGACTACGGGGAAGCGCTCAGGCTCGACCCCGACTTCACCTGGGCCTATATCAACCGGGCGCTCGCGCGCGGGGCGAAGAGGGACTACGACCACGCCATTGCCGACCTCGACCGCGCAGTCGCCCGCGACCCCCGGAACGCCTATGCGTTCCACGACCGGGCGCTTTTCGAGGAGCGCAAACAGGACTACGCGAAGGCGGCCGCCGACTACGCCGAGGCGCTCCGCATCGAGCCGAAGAACCGCGCTGCACGGCTCGGCCTGGCGTTCTTGCTCGCGACGTGCCCCGACGCGACCTATCGAAACGGCCCGCAAGCGGTCCTCCTCGCGACGGAGGCTTTCGCCACGGCCGACGAGCAGGATGAGGCCGTCTCGGCCTCGGTCCTGGCCGCGTCGTTCGCCGAGGCGGGCGACTATCCGCGCGCGGTCGAGTGGCAGGAGAAGGCGATCCGGCTCCTCCCGGACTCGGCCGGGAAGGAAACGCAGCGCGCCCGGCTCGGCCTCTATCAGGCGCACAAGCCGTTCCACCGCGACCCGGGAAATTAGGGTGGTTCTCCGAACTGGGTGGCACGCCCGGAGTCTACGACGGGCGTGGTCGACCTGCCCCTGATCGTGCGCCACAATCGAGTTTGTAATCGTTCTGGGGGAACCCGTGATACCTTCCGCAGGAACCCGAGAGGGTCTACGATGGATTGTATCGATGCCGTTCGACCGTCACGCGCTCGTCGGCGTTCGAGGAGATCTCCATGATGACCCGCATAGGTTGGCTGTGGTTGGCAACAATGCTGATGGTGTTTGGGCCAGGCCGCGCGGAGGCCCAGGTGCGATACCCTGGCGCCCCGTACGGCTACCAGATCACGAACGGCCGAATCGGACCGGGCTACGGCTTGAATACGCGCGCGTACGCCGCGGCGCGCAGCGGCGGGACGGTCACGGACTACCAGTCGCTGATCAACGCCATCACGTCTCTGCCCGGGTGGAACGGCCCCGCGGCTCCGTCTCGGCCGGTCCGGCCCCACCCCACGCTGGCGCGCAATCAGCTTCTCGGCGAGGACGGGAAGGTCCTCTGGCCGACCGCAGCACCCGACGATCCGGCCCGGCGCGCGGTCGAGGCCGCGGTGCGGGTGGTGGTTCAGGAGAACCAGAAGTACGGCCACGCCACCGTACGCCACGTGGTCGACGCGCGGAATAAACTGGTCGCGTACGCCGGCCATGCTTTGCCGTCCGTCAAGACGCACAACGCGGCCGACGCCAACGGGCTGGAACGATTCATCGTCGAGCTTCAGAAGACCCTGGCCACGATGGTCGTCAACTACTGACCCCGGGCGGGTTCGAGCCCTCGCGCTGGGCGCCGGCCACGTTGCCGCGACGCCCACCCGTGTTGTCCGGCACGGGTGCCTTGTCGTTGATTATTTCCCGCTTGGCTCGGCCTGTGATCGGTAGAAATTCGCCAGCCCGGCCTCACCCCGGCGCGTGTGGTAGGTCACCAGCAGTTGGTTCGCCAGGGGATGGCCGGGGCGCCGCCGCAGGACCTCCGCCGCCCAGCGCCGCCCTTCCTCATCGTGACCGTGGTCGAGCATCCATCGGCCCAGCTCTGCCTTGAGATCGTCGTCGCCAGGCGCACGCAGGAGACTTTCCCTGAGCTCGTTCAGCCGGCCGTGCTCGGCCCGGAGGCGCTGGACGATCGCCTGCTCGTGCGCCATGTCGTCGCGGCGGCCGACGCGCGCGTAGAGCAGGGAACGCGTGTAGCGGATGTCGACCTCGAACGGTGCCACGTTGACCGCTCGGTCGAGATCAACAAGGGCCGAAGAAATGTCGCCGCGGCGGGCGGCGACCTCGGCCTTGAGCTTGAGGGCCGCCACGTTGCCGGGATCGAGAACGAGGACGCGCTCGAGGTGCTGCTTCCTCTCGGCGTCGTTCCCCAGGGCGTGGGCGGCCTGCGCGGCGCCGAGGTGTCCGGCGGGGTCGTCCGGTCGGAGATCGAGGTACGCGGTATACTCCAATGACGCCTCCGTGAATCGTCGTAGTCCGGAGAGCGCGTCGGCCAGGCCCAGTCGCGCGGCCGGCATCCGTGGGGCCCGCGCTAGGGCCCGCCGATAATCGGCTTCGAGCGCGTCCGGGCCGCGCTGCACGCGACGGTCGACCTCCGCACGCCAGAGATAGGGCCGAGGATCCTCCGGCGCCTCGGTCGCCCAGCGGTCCAGGACGGCTTCGGCCTGTCGGAGACGGAACGTCTCGAGGTAGACGCGAGCGAGTGCCTCGTCGATCTGCGGGTCGGGTCCGTCACCGGCCGCGATCGCCGCGAGCAACGCCGGCTCTGTCCCCGCAGGGTGGCCTCGGCCAACGTCGACGAGGGCGCGAAGCAGAGCGCGCCTCGGCGGCGCGAGGCCCGCCGCCAGGGCGCGTCGCGAGCTCTCCTGGAATCGCTCGGGCTGCCCCAGGGCCAGCGCGGCCCGCGCGATCACGTAGTTTGCCTCGGCAGCTCCGGGTCGGAGGTGGAGCCAGGAACGGGCTCGCTCCTGCGCGTCGGCATAGCGGGCGGCCGCCAGCGCGCGTCGTGCGCTGTGCGCGGCCCGGGCGACAGCCCAGCCCCAGAGCAACACCCCGGAAACCGCCAGCACGGCCGCCGTCAGGATGACGACTCGCCAGCGCTGCCGAAGTCCGGACCACGCTCGAGATCGCCCGCGCATCACAGTTCTTCTCCGGACCGTCACGGACTTTTTCGAGGGTAGTCGCGGTCCCGATAAACGTTCAGCCACCCGCCGCCGGAGACCCTTGCACTTCTCAGCCCCTCGGCTTTCCGACGGCCTTGCTGCGCTTCAAGTAAGCGGCCTTCTGCTCTTCCTGGCTCGGTCCCGGCCGCGCCGGGAGGGGCACCAGGCCGTCCGCGGTTCTCGGGACCTCGCCTCCGCTCGAGCCGCAACCGGCGATCGGTCCGATAAGGACCGTCAGGACCAGCCAAGAGCGCAAGGATTGCATCGTGATGCCTCCGGAATGATTGCTGGAGCCGAAGTTTGAGGGGTTCGGCCCCAGGTGTTTCCGAGCCCGCGGGCTCTCCCCCTCCAGCGCCCGCGGTGTCGCCTCGTCAATACGCGTCGCCGCTGATGACCTCGCCCAGGCCGCGGCTGCCGATGGCCCACCAGGTCTGGGGACTGATCGAGTCTTTGATGAAGTGCACGCTACCGTCGCAAAACAGCACGTTCACGCCCCCCGCGTGGTTGCTGGTCGCGGTGATCGCGTCCATGTAGTAGCCGCCCGTCGAGGCGCCGTTGGTCGCGTAGCACGAGAGCTTGTTGGGCGTGTTCCAGTGGAAGTACCCGGTCGAGTATTCGCCGCTGCCGTTCAAGGCGTTCCAGAGGCCGCCGTTGTAGACCGCGTTGCTCGCGTTGGCGGTGGTCGTCCCCGGAAGCGATTGGCAGGCCTGGAGGAAGCTCTGTGCCTGCGCAAGGCCTCCGGTGTCGGCGTTGGAGGCCACTCCGGCGGGGAAGATGAACCGCTTGGCGTAGCTGCTGCTGACACTCACGGTGCCGCTCAGGCCCCCGTAACCGACCAGCCGCTCGCTGACCAGGGCGGTGTTCGAAGTCCCGTCGGTGATTTTAGAAAAGCCAATCGGGCCCAAGGTCCCCGGGTAGTAGCCCGTCCCGGGCGTGGGGTTGTTCCAGCCCGAGCCGTGGGCAAACGGGACAATCGTGCCGTTGAAGGACTGAATCGGGGCCGGCCCGCCGATGTTGCCCGCATAGTTTGACCAGCCGTTCCACCCCGTGCCTGCCGGACTCACGCTCACCGACTCGGACGGACAGATCATCATGGCGACCCGGGAAGAGCTGACGGTGTTGTTCTGGGGGTCGAACCCGCCGTAATCGTAGTTCAAGGAGTTGTACATCGCCGACTGCTCGAGGAACGGCAGTGTGGCAGCCGCCCAGTTGAGGGGCCAGTCGATCCAGTAGCCCACGTTGCTATAGCTCTCGTTGAACGGCGGCAGCACGTCATTCGTGCTGATGTAGTTTTGCGCGGCCAGGCCGATCTGCTTGAGATTGTTGACGCATTGCATCCGGCGCGCCGCCTCCCGCGCGGCTTGTACGGCAGGCAGCAAGAGGGCGATCAAGACTGCGATGATCGCGATGACCACCAACAGCTCGATCAGGGTGAATCCTTGACGGTCGCGACAATCACGCATGTGAGAACCCTCAAAAGGGGACAATGAGGTACAGGGCGGAGGATGGCTTGGTAATCGGGGTCACGTTTGCACGCATCAGCCCAAAACTGCTGGCAGGATCATTCTGGCGGACGGCCGCGGACGACTCGACGCATTCTAAATCGCGTCGCAACCAAATCAAGGCGTATATCAGTTATGTGAACTGCTTTCTCGATTTCTTAACGAACCTCTGGCCGTGACAGCACCGGGGACTCAGCGGGCTGAGGGCTGGTCGTCGGGGGCATCGTGTGCTATGGCCGCCACCGCCAGCAAGGCGCTGAATAGCGCGACGATCACCCGCGATGTCACGCGTGAATCCCAGGTGTCCGGGAGAGGCTGATAGGTCCGGGAAAGTGGGAAGAGCACGGCATTCACGACCTCGTTCAGGAGCGTTCCGAGCGCAGCGCCGAGCAGGCCGCCCACGGTCGCACGAACCGTGCGTCGCCATCCCCCCAGGCCAAGCCCCAGCGCCAGGCCCCCCGTTGCGCCGAGGGGCACCCCCAGCGCGGCGTGTAACAGGAGGGGAGCGTGGAAGCTTTCTCCAAACAGATTTCGATTGGCCATGTAGTAGGGCATGACGCCGACCGACGAAACCAAAGCCGCGCCCGTTCCCAGGATCAGGCCGGAAGCCCCTCCGAGCGCCGCCGCGCGAACAGAGCGTCTCGCCAGACCGCCGGCCACCCCCAGCGCAAGGCCCTGGATACCGCCCAGCAGCCCCAGCGCCAGTGCCACCTGCTCGATTTCGGCCCGCCGGATGAGTGCCGCCCGGTCCCGCTGTTCCGCCGCGGGCGCGTGGATCGAGGCTGGCGGGAGGTTGGGATCGAACCATCCCAGCACACACTCGCCAGCCAAGCCTGTGGCCACGCCGGCCAGGAGTCCTGCGGCCAGGCCACAGGCCCAGAGCCGCCTGGTCACGGCGTGGGCCGATGGTTGCCGTGAACCTTCCCCTCCCCATGTTGAAAGGGCCTTCGCGCCCTCCGGCAGTTTCATGAACGAGTTCCTGCGTCGTCTTTCGTGAAGAGGCTTCCTGGCAGCCAGCGGATCGTCAGCGCGACGGCGCTTCGGCCAGGGCCGCGGCGAACTGGGCGAAACCCTGCCGGACCGCTGCGTGTGCCTTGGTCAGCCGGCCGGGAAATTCGCCCTGACGCACGTCGTGCCCCGCCGCCTGGCAGAGGCTCGCAGCCTGGGCCGCGACGGCCTCGTCGTAGGCGGCCAGCGCGGGGAGCAGCTTGGCCGGATCGATTCCCTCGCGCTCGATGACGGCGGAGGCGTAGGCCAGGGGACTGGTCCAGGCGCCGTCGTTGTCGCCGTCGACGTAGACCGGGTTCGTGATGGCCATGACGCGAGGCGTAAACGACGGCGAAGTGGGTTGGTAAGGCCGCTCGATCGGCCAGTAGGGTGCGGTGACTCCCGGCCCGGTAGCGACGGCGACGAGGGAGACGTCGTGCGGCGGACGTGGGATCTCCTTCGTGAAGTGGTATTTCTCTCCGGGATGCATGGCCGCGGGGAACCGCTCAGCGCCGATGACCCTCCCGTTCGCGAACAGCTCGATCCGGTCAACGCCGGTCCAGGCCGGTCCGAGGACCACGACCTTCACCTTCACTCTCTCGCTGGACCCCGTGGCCAGGTCGCCCGGCTGGAAGCGGTCGTCGACCGTGATCTTTGCCAGCAGGCCAAGGCTCACCAGGGCCTGGCCCGCGCGGAGGTTGCGGGCGGCCGAGCTCGCGTCGATGCGCGCAGGGTCGTCGTCGCGGCCGGTGATGTAGGTACGGCCCTGACCGACGATGTGGCGGGCGACGTCGTGGCTGTCGCTCGACCCGACGGCCGTCAGCCGCACGCCGCGGTTCAATAGCGCCATCCAGTCGCGGACCGGGAGCATGGGGTCGGACTGCATCGCGCCGGAGTTGATGACCTCGAGCGCGTCGACGCCCTTCATCCCGCGCTTGTGCTCGCCCGTGACCGGGTTGAAGTGCTCGGGGGCGAACGGTCGGAAATTGCCGTGAAGGTCCCGCGGGTGATTGAGCACGACGACGCGTTCGCCGGGTGCCGACCGGATGCCGCGGAGGATCTCCGCCCAGTCGGTCGATTGGTTGCTGGGTGCCGGCCGGTCGGTCGGGAGGGGGAAGGCGTTGAAGTGGCCGACACGTGTTGTCACCTCGTCGCCGACGACTGGGGTGAAGAAGGCCCGCACCCCCATCCGATCGGCGGCGGCGGCGAGGTCGTCCGTCAGGTGGTCGTGGTCGGTGGCGATCGGCAACTCGATCCCCTCGCCCGCCAGGGTGACGGCCCGCTCCTCGACGGTCGCGTCGCCGTGCCCACTGTGGGTGAAGGTGTGCACGTGAGTGTCGCAGGCGATCAGCCCGTCGGTCGGCACCTCGCGGCGGATCGCCAGTCGGGCCGTCCCGGCCTCGCCGTCCGCCAGAGTGATCGTGGTTTGGTCGACACCGAATTCGAAGCCGCGCGACGCATAAACCGTGTAACGTCCCGGCGCGAGCTTGATCTCGACCCGGCCGTCAGCCGTGTAGGCCACCCCGCGCCGGGCGGCGAGCTTCGAGCCGGGATGGATCGCGAGCGGCGCGAGCGACCCGTGTTCGTCAACGACCGTGACCCGGCACGGAATGCCGTGGGCCGAGTCCCCGTCCGTCACCGTGATGGCCAGACTCGACCGACCGCTTTCATCAGAACCGGCGGAGGGGGGAGGAGCCGCCTGGGCTTGTGCAGCGAGCAGCAGCGCGGCCGCCAGCCGGCGAATGCGCCATCCGGTGCGAGCTTTCATCGGGTCTCCTTCGGTCTCGGGAAGAAAAGTCACGGGGAAGGCACCCGCGGGTCAATAGCTATCGGCGCTGAGGACCTCGCCGCCCTGAGTGGTCGATAGGCCCTGCCAGGTCGCTGGGTTGATCGAGTTCTTGGCAAACCGGACGCTGCCATCCGCGAGCAACGTGTTCACGCCGCCCGAGTGGAAGCTGCGCGCGGCGTTGAACCCAGGGACACCGACCGGGACAGAGCTGCCGTTGGGATAGGGTGTGGTGCAGGGGGGGTTGTTCTGGAACGGATACTGGCAATACCCCGGGATCAGGTCGGGGATCTGCGAGTTGGGCGTGGTATAGGCCATGAACATGGCGCAGTTCATGTCGTCGTTGAAGATCATGCCGCGATGGTCTTCGGCTGCGGTGGTGGTCCCGTTTGGTGCGCATGCGATGACCTCGCTCATCAGCAGGGTGTTGCTCGTACCATCGGTGATGCTCTCGACGCCGTACGACTTATCCAGGGTGAAGGGAGCGCCGGCAAACGTGACGATCCCGTTCGGCCCGGTCGTGTAAGGATTGACGTACGTATTTTGGTAATACGTTGCGTTACCCCAATTGACCATGTAGTTCGCGGATCTTTGTGCGAGGCCCCCCAGGCGGTTTGACGCGACGTTGGGGTCGGAGGGACACATGAAGAGACCGATCCCGTTGTCAATCACCGTGAGGTTGGCAGCACTGTTGTAGGACCCACTGAAGTTGACCGCGTTGAAAAGGTTGGCTTGCTCGAAGTAGGGGAGCAGCAACAGTGCCCAGGATCGGCGATGGTTCGACCCGGTGGCGTCTCCCGGATAACCGGGATCTCCGGGCGGCCGGTTGATGCCCTGGCGGCCGATGGGAAACGAGCCGAGCGCGCCGGCGTAGTTGTGCATCGCGAGTCCGAGCTGCTTCAAGTTGTTGACACACTGGATCCGTCTGGCTGCCTCGCGCGCCGCCTGAACGGCCGGCAGCAACAGTGCGATCAACACGGCGATGATCGCGATCACGACCAGAAGCTCGATCAGGGTAAATCCACGGCGAAAGCGCTTCATTTGACAGATTCCTCGTATGTAAAGTAACCGATTCTGGTGTGGTGGTTGGTCCCGCGATCGAGCGCTTCAGAACTTGAATTCGACGGTGACATTGCGGCAACGGCGCAGCACGTCGGCGTACGTTTCCCAGCGGAGCAGGGGAGCGTCTTTCTCGGCCCCCTGTGAGAGCACGTCGACGACCTTCGAGACACCCGAGACGTCGAAGAACCGAACATCGCGCTGGCGGCCGTCGGCCAGGACGAGGCGAATTGTGGCGGTGACCGGCGCGTCGACTTCGGTCGGCCCGGTGGGGTCGAGGGGGGCGGTGCGGACGACCTTCGCGCCGGGGGCGTCGGGCCGGTTGTCCCAGACCTCGACCTTCGCGTCGCGCCTCTGTTCGGCGGACAGCCCGACGACGTTCACGGCGACCTTGCCGGTCACCGGCTTTGGGAACTCCCAGCCGGGGGCGACCGCGTGGAAGGCGGAGCTCAGCGCCCAGCCGCTCTCGGTGACGAGCCGGACGGCGACCCAGTCGTGCTCGGCCGCCGGCGCCCAGTCGAAGGAGACCTCAGCCGCGGTGCCGTCAAGCTCGCGGGCTTGCTGGACCCGGTCATGCGCCCAGAGCTCGACCCGCTTGAGGCGATCAGGGCGGTCGCTCCGGGCCCACCCTCGGGCGGAGATCCGGTGCGGCTTGCCCGTGGCGACGACCGCGCCCGGCGGCTGCTCGTCGTCGAGCGCTGCGACGAGCATCGGGCCGGTCGATACGATCGTGCGCCCCGCGCGGATCGCGGTCACGATCGCGCGCTCGTTCAGCCCTCCCGGGGCGTGAACGTAGAGCCGGGAGAGGCCGGGGAGCCAGCCGCCGGGGTGATCGAGGCTGAAGTCGGCCCCGGCGGTCGCGGCGACGCGGTAGCCGTGGTCGAGCAGGAGCGACCAGAGCTTCAGGGCGTTCTCACCCCCCTCGTTGACGTTCACGCCGTCGAGCAGCCCTCCGGCGGCGACGTCGAACGGCATGTTCACGTACATGTTGGTGACGAACGTATCGTGGTTCACCCCCGACATCCAGTAACGGACCGGGTGGTTGGCAAACGTCGTTGCGCCGCTGGTCCGGACGGCCTGGAGCCCTTCCGATGGGTTGAGCCGCTTCAGCACGTCCCAGAACGCGTCGAACCCCTCGCCGTCGGGTCGATCGAGCCCCACGAAGCAAAAGTGCCCGATGTGCCACTTCTTCTCGTCGGCGAACCGGAACAAGAGGTCGGGGCTGGAGAGCCGGTCCATCTCGGCGCGGGCGTCCTTCCAGGTCTTGGGCTCGGGCTCGCCCCAGTTCGCGGGGGTGATCCAGTCGAGGCCGACGGCCCGCCCGATCCGCTCGGCGGTCTCGGCCGTCACGTCGTTGTAGATCCGCTGGCCGTGGTAGACGTCGCCGTCGGGGTCGCCGCCATACCAGCCGAGCCGCCGGAGGTCGACGCGCCGCCGGAGCGTCACGCGGCCGAGGTCGACCTCGTGCCCGGCCTCGATCGTCACGGCGCGCTCGATCGCCTCGAACATCGGTCCCTTGGTCACGCGGACCACGTAAGCCCCTGGCGCCAGCTCCGTCGACCACGCGCCTCGGGCGAACTCGCCGGGGATCGAGCTGTAGCGGCCGGGCCGGACCTTGCCCCCCTGGACGAGCTGGACCAGGGCGGGCGTCTCCCTGTCGTCAGCCTCGACGGCCCGCAACACCAGCCGGCCGGCGTGGGGATCGGCCAGGACGAGCCGTGCCGAACGCTCGGCGATCGACGCCGACAGCTCGGCCTCCCCCACGTCCCCCGCGCCGTAAGTTACGACCGCCTGGCCTCTCCCGCCCGAGAGAACGACCGACGGCGTGACCGCCCCCCGAGTCGTCGCCAGCGCGACGGCCGAGCCGTCCGGCCAGTCGCCCGAGACTGTCACCCGGGCGACGCGCGACCCGGCCGAATCGGGCAGGCCCTCCATCGGCTTCAGCACGATGGGCCCAGCTCCTCCCGCTCCCAGCCGAGCCAGCCGCACTGTCAGCACTTTCGCCGCGTTTGGCAGCACCTGCGAGATCCGATTCTGGAGCCGGATCGCAACGCGGGCCTCCTTCGACCCCTCCGGGACCACCCCCGTTACCGCGAGAGTTTGCTCCGGCGCGGTCCCCCGGATCGGCGACGACGCGACCGTCTTCGCAACTCGGTCGCCGGCGAGGAACTCGAGCTCCAGCCAGCAAAGGTAGTACCCCGACGCCGGCTTGTACTCCGTCTCGACCGTCGCCGAGAACGTCAGCCGCTCCCCTGGGCTGACAGCGACGGTCGGCGAACGGAGTCCGCCTGGCTCGAACATCCGGGTCAGCCGAAGCACCGAGCCCCCCACAGTCGACCCGACGTCAACTCCGGACTTCGTCCAGCGATCTAACGGCGGCACGCTCACGGTCGAGTCCGATACCGCCGCGGCGGGGACCGACGAGAATAGGGTCAATGCGATGGCCATAAGCCCCAGCGCAGCCGACCGAAACGCCTGGCTCGATGAGATCATGCCGACGTAATATTGTGTAATATACATAAGTAATCCTATAAGCGAAATCATTGTAATTTCGATATTATTTTCAGGAGGCGCGCGTACGCTGCCGTCTCGTTCCCGCACTCTGCGCGGGAACGCTCCCCTTGGAAGCTCTGCATCCCATTTCTCTCCCCGAGCATCGAGCCGCGGAGCGTGGGAACGAGGGGACTCGGTCTAACCATCCGGGAAATTATCATTGTGAGAGATACCAACGGGCTTATGGGAATGAGACAGCACGGCATTGCATGCTTGAGCTCAAGGTTGACGGCAGGTTGTTGCTTGGGCAGCTTTTTTTGAGGGTATGGGTCTGCGGGATCCATCGTGCCGGATTCATCAAAAACTCATGGAAACCGCACGAAGGCTTTGCGTGTTGACCGGAAGATGACTTTGCTTCAAGAATCTTGAGCCGAGGCACGCTCGCCCAACACCGAAGAAATGGACGGTCGCACCCACCTGGTTCCACGAAGCGCACGAATTCCGGAGAATTGCGTGGAGCGCTCATCCCGCGGCGTGACGCTCATCGAGCTCCTGGCGGTCCTGGCGATCATGGGCACCGTGGTTTCGCTAGTGATCCCGGCCGTGTTGTCGGCGCGCGAGGCGGCTCGTCGGGCGCAGTGCGCGAACAATCTCAAGCAGATCGGGCTGGCCGTTCATACCTATATTGCGGCTCACGACGCCTTGCCGCCGGCGGCGTCGGATACCGACCACCTCGAGCCGGGGGCGCCGCCGGTCGATCATTCGATGAAGGCCCGGCTGCTCGGCTTCCTGGAGCAGCAACCCCTTTTCAACGCGCTGAATTTCTCGCAGCCGATCAATCCTTACGCCGGCCCCGGAACCCCCTATCTGGCCAATGTGACGGTCACGTCGACCGCGCTTGGGCTCTTCCTTTGCCCTTCTGACGCGGGTGCCGACGTCTCGGAGGTGTTCGCGGACGTGGGAAGCGTGGAGTTCACGGCCGCGTCGACCAATTATCCGAACAATCTCGGCGTGACGCCGACCTATACCGATAACATCCTGAATGGCCCCGCCTACATCCTGGGCTCGCGCGACCGCAGTCTGCCTTTGGTCCGGCTCGCGACGGTCCGGGACGGGACCTCGCAAACGGCGATGTTCAGTGAGTATGTGCAGGGGGACGCGAAGGAAGCACGATCGGGGACTTCCGGGAACCTACTCAGAATTTCGTTCGCGATCCCGTGGATGACCAGGACGGGCACGCCCAGGGGTGACTCCGAGGCCTGCCAGCAGTCCGACCTTCCCCGAGGCCACTACAAAGGGGAGTTCTGGGCCCACCACGACCCCGGGCGAGGAGGTGGTTACTTCCACACCAACCCGCCCAACACCAAGTCGTGCAACGGTGGCTGGTTCCCCTACGGGTGGGTCACGGCGAGCTCGTTCCACCCCGGCGGAGTGAACGTCCTGCTGCTGGACGGCTCCGTGAAGTTCGTCGCGCAAGGGATCGACTATCCGACCTGGCTGGCGCTCGGCACGATAGCCGGCGGCGAGCTCCCCAGCATGGCCGCGTTTTGACTCGAGCCGTGCGACGACTTAAGAACTCAGCGGTCGAATTTCGGAGGCGCGAAACGATGTTGCGTTCGTCATTGGGTCCGATCGCTGAGCCGTCCGTCGGGTCCTCGCTCGAGCACTGGCCCGATGCCGATCTCCTGGCGCTGTTCCTCCAGCGGCGCGGGCCCGCGTCCGAGGACGCGTTCGCCGAACTGGTGGAGCGTTACGGACCGCTCGTCTTGCGTGCTTGCCGCTCCATCGTCGGCGACGAGCACGAGGCGCAGGATGCCTTCCAGGCAACGTTTCTCGTGCTTGCCCGCAAAGGCCGCGGACTTTGGGTCCGGGACTCGCTGGCCCCCTGGCTGCACGGAGTTGCCTGCCGGGTGGCGAGCGACGCCCGCAAGTCCGCAGCGCGGCGACGGACATTCGAGCGACGAATGGCCGCGCTGGGCAAGCCCGCGGCGGTCATTGAGGAGCGAGGCGACGTCGACGAAGTTGCCGCAGTCCTCCAGGAGGAAATCTGCCGGCTCCCGGAACTCCATCGCTCCGCGGTGGTCCTCTGCGACTTGCAGGGCCGAACGCACCAGGAGGCCGCCCTCTTGCTCCATTGCCCGGTCGGGACCATCAAGAGTCGCCAGTCCCGGGCGCGGGAGGAGCTCCGCAAGCGGTTGGCCCGCCGTGGCTTTGCCGTCTCGTCGCTCATGCTCGGGCTGCTCCTGGTCGAAAAGCGGGCGCTGGCGAGTGTCGCGCCGGGCGTCGTCCGGGCGACGGCGAGCATGGCGGTCCAGTTCGAGTCGGGCCTCCCCGGCCGCTCGTCGGACCTTCTCGGGGCTCCCTCCGCGAACCTGCTCGCGCGTGCGGAATCGGCCTCGGCCGCCATCGCGAGCCCGCGCCGCGTTTCCCCCGCCAGGCTGTTCCTCGCGGCCTCGGCCGTGGCGGCCGCCGCTCTGCTTGCCGAGCCGGCATCGCAGGCCTGGTTCGGAGGTCGGTCGAAGCCCAGCCCGCTCCCGCGCGGATCGATTGCCGCCCTGCGCTGGGGGCAGTCCTCCAGGGGTCCCGTGACCCAGCCATTGGCGAGGGTGGCGGTCCGGAACGCCGTCGCGCGTGCCACCCCATAAGTGGGAAGCGCCCGCCCGCGGTGCATCAAGAAAAGGGTGCTCGGCGAGTCGGGGTGGCTCGCCCGGAGACCGCAACGGGCGTTGCGCACGACCGAGGGTGGGTCGACCGCTTTTTGAGCAAACCAGCCGCGCCCTCCCAAACGAGCCGCCCGCTGCCCCAATCACGAAACGGCCTCGTGCCCGGCCGTTATCTTCCCTCGGGCACCGGCTGCCGGTCCACTTGCAGTCGCGGAGTCGGGGAGAAGGCTACCGCCGGGCGCGCAGGCTTCGTCAGGAAAGGTCGCTCGAAGAGCCACGAGAACACCCACGCGGCGCCCACGCACGCCGGCGAAGCGACCAGCAAGAGCAGGACCAGCCGTGTATTCGGCCCCAGGCCCCAGCCTCGCAGCACGGCGTGGGACAGCGACAGCAAAGGGAAATGGATCAGGTAGAGGCTGTACGAGAGACCGCCTAACTGGACCGCCGGCGCTGACTCGAGCAGCCGTAGCAGCCTCGGGCGGTCCGAGCGCCCTTGACTCTGCGACGCGGCCCGGACGCAGTACGCGATCAGACCCGCGGCCGCGACGCCCACGAACGCGTCGTTTCGCATCATCGGGGGACCGAGCAACGCGACGAGGATGATGCCGGCAACGAAGAGCCCGAGGTTACGATCGCCCCACCGCTCCGCCCGGCGCTGCCCCGGGTCGGTCAGGACCGCCACGGCCATACCGATCGTGAAGAGGCCGGTATACCATGCAGTGATCAGGTAGGCCAGCGAGATGCTCGAGAGGTGAACCGCGTACCCGGTCAGGAACCCGGCCGCCACGGTGATCGATATGCCGAACCTGCGCCAGATCCAGAGGAAGGCCGGGAAGAGGAAGTAGATCTGCCACTCCGTCGCGATACTCCACATCGGGGGGTCGATGCGGTACGCCATCCCGAGGTGGAAGTTGTGCACGAGGAAGAGGTGGGAAAGGATCACCCGGGTGTCGAACACCGGAAGGGCCACGTCCCAGCGCACCCCGGAGCGGTAACGCATCGCGGGAACGAGTGCAATCAGCGCCAGGGTGAAGAGAAGCGCTGCGTAGTAGGGAGGAAGGATACGCTTGGCCCGACGCTTCAGGTAATCCCAGGTCCCGCCCCGCAACTGCCCGTCCGCCGAGCGGACCACGGGGAGCATCAGGCTGAAGCCCGAGAGCACGATAAACAGCGCGACGCAATCGTGACCGTGCTCGAAAAGGAAGGCCGTTGCCCGCGTAATCGGGGTCTTCAGCTCGTGCCTGGGCACCTCGAACGTGGCATGGTGCAGGACGACGAAGAGGGCGGCGATGCCTCGGAGCCCGTCCAGGAAGTGCAGGCGCGTCGGGGCCGGACTCTCATGGGCCGGATCCGTCCGGTAGGGATTGTGAGAGGGGGACCGACTCTGAGTCCGTTCCGTCGAGTTCATCATTCCTGAAGGTCCGAGGCCCTCTCCTCCGTGAGCGGCTTCCCTCGTTGAGGCTCGCCGATTCTGACGAGGGCGGCACTATAGCCCGGGTCGCCAAATCAGGAAAGGTCGGAAAGCCCTTAACGAGCGGTGTCGGTAAACGCTCATCGATCGTCGACCGATGGCGCGGGCGTGGGGCAAAAGCCCGAGAGACCGACGCTGGATGGCGAGGGTTCGAGTCTGCTGGTTATAGCAATCGTGCCTTGTGTAGCGATTGCGGTGCTGCGCGCCCCGAAAAGGGCGTGCTTTACGAAGCCGAGCGGGCCAAGGCTGCTTCTTCCTGAAGGTCTACGGAAGGCCGAGCCGGCCGTCTCGGAGTGTGAGAGGGCCTGGGACCGGGGTCGAGTGGCCGTTTGCTCGTACGCTTCTCGTGTCATAATAGGCTTAGGGTATGAGATTTCGAAGCAACGGCGCGGGAAGCCGGCCTTTTCAAGGGGAGGGTGTGGGATGCGTAGGGCCTGGCTCTGGGGATTGTCGGCCGTGCTGGTAATCGCGGCGGTCGCGGGGTCGGCCCTGAGCGTCTTCGGCCGCGTCGACCGGCCGATCGTCGTCGGTATCTTGCACTCCGAAACGGGACCGAAGGCGATCAGCGAGAAGTCGATGATCCACGCTGAGATCATGGCAATCGAGGAGATCAACGCCCGAGGCGGCTTGCTGGGCCGGCGCCTCAAGCCGGTCATCGCCGACGGGCGGTCGGACTGGCCGACCTATGCGCAGCAGGCCAGGAAGCTGATCGACGACGATCACGTCAGCGTCATCTTCGGCTGCTGGACCTCGGCCAGCCGCAAAAACGTCCGCCCGGTCGTCGAGGAGAAGGACCACCTCCTGGTCTATCCGATGGCCTATGAAGGGCTGGAGGAGTCGCCCAACATCGTCTACACCGGCGCCACCGCGAACCAGCAGGTGATCCCGGCCGTGACGTGGAGCCACGACGTCCTCAAGGCCAAGCGCGTGTTCCTGGTCGGTTCCGACTACATCTGGCCGCACACGGTCAACGCGATCATCAAGGACCAGCTTCGGGCCTTGAGGCTCGAGCTCGTCGGCGAGGATTACATCTTCTTCGGCAGCGCGGACGTCGACGACGTCATCGCGGAGATTGTCAAAGCCAAGCCCGACGTGATTTTCAGCACCGTGGTGGGCGACTCGAACCTGGCCTTCTACGACCGGTTGCGCCGGGCGGGAGTCAAGCCGGACCAATCGCCGGTCATCTCGTTCAGCATTGCCGAGGACGAGCTGCGCGTCCTGGCCTCCGCCGACACGGTGGGCCACTACGCCGCCTGGAACTACTTTCAGAGTATCGACCGCCTGGAGAACCAGGAATACGTGCGCCGGTTTAAGGCCAGGTACGGCGCCGACCGGGTGACGAGCGACGTCATCACGGCGGCCTACAACAGCGTCTACCTGTGGGCCCAGGCCGTCACCGAGGCCGATACCGAGGAGGTCGGCAAGGTGCGCCAGTCCATCCTCCGCCAGTCCCTCAACGCTCCCGAGGGGGTGATCGCGATCGACCGCGAGACCCAGCACACCTGGCGCCCGTTCTATCTCGCCAAGATGCGCGCCGACGGCCAGTTCGAAATCGTCTACACGACCCAAAAGCCGGTCCAGCCCGTTCCGTACCCATTCGGACGCTCACGGTCCGAATGGGACGCCTTCCTCAACGGCCTTTATGCCGGCTGGGGAAACCAGTGGGCGAACCCGGTCAAGAAACCGAAATCGACGCCGTCGCAATAATCAATCGCGCTAATATAATAGATATATGGATATTAGATTTTCTTTTCCACGCTCGGCGTGGGTACGTGTTTGGCGTCCCGCCCAGTGCAATTCGTAATTCGGCCCCTTCTCATTCGCCTTCACCGCTTCGACAAACGCTCTTGGCCCCGCTACGATGCTGCAAGCATCATCCCACCCCGACGACCCGCCAGGAGCTCTGCCGTGCGCCAGGCCCGCTGGTCGATGTTATGGCTGCTCGCCTTGGCCCCCGTTGTGCGAGGGGGGGACATGCCGGTCACGAAGGACGCCAACGGCCTCTTCGTGTTGACCCGCGTGCGCTATTACCCGGCTCCGGGGCAGGAACAGGCGCTGGTCGGCGGTAAGTTGCAGGGCTCGAACCGCTCGGAGCTCGACGGTTTCGAGACGCTCGCCGAGATCAAGGAAGCGCCCGCGGCGGGACAGTGGAGCGAGCTGACGTTTGGGAACAGCCAGGTATACCGCTGGGTCCGCTACAAAGGGCCTGCGGGCTCGTACGGGCGCGTGGCGTAGCTGGAGTTCTACGCGGGTTCACGTCGCCTTAACGGCAAGACCTACGGACCGCACGGCGAGACCCCGGGCCACGGCTGGCGCAACGCGCTCGACGGCAAGCTTAACACCTGGTTCGAGTCCGACACGCCAGACGGCCAGGCCATTGCGATCGACCTGCGCGAGCAGGCCGCCCCGCGCAGCCCTGCGCTCCAGCCGCCGCCGGGCGACTACGACGGGCCCCGGACGATCGCCCTCAAAGGTTTCACACCCGGCGCCTCGATCCGCTACACGACCGACGGCACCCTTCCCAGTGCCGAACGGGGGACGCTCTACAAGGAGCCGATCGCCGTCGACGGCACGCTCTCGCTTGTGGCCGTGTCGGTGAAGGAGGGCCTGGCGCCAAGCCTCCCTGCGTTTGGCACGTACCGCACGGGTAACGCGGTCGGGCCGGCCTTGCACTCGCTCCACGTCGGCAACAGCCTGACGAACACCACGCACCAGTTCGCCCAGTTCGCGCGCACGGCGGGTCGCGCTCATGTGTACCAAAGCTTCACCGGGCCGGGCGCGTGGACGAAGGGTTTTGTGGGACGAACTCATCCCCAAGCAAAAGGAGCGCTGGGAGAAAGTGCTGGCCGACGTGGGCCGTATCGATCACTTCACCGTACAGCCGCGCGACTTCAATATCGCCGAGGAGGCGGGCTACGACCGCAAGTTCTTCGACCTGGTGCGCACGATCTCGCCCGACGTCCAGCCTTGGTTCTACTGCGAGTGGACCGAGCGCCAGCGCCAGCGTCCCACCGACAAGGGGACCGTGCCCAGCAGCCAGATGAAAACGCTCTACCCCGCGCTGACGTGGGAGGAGTCGATGGCGAGCATGCTCCTTTATATGGAAGAGCTCCAGCGCAAGGTTGCCGAGACCGACACCGGGAACAAGCGGGCGCGCGTGCTGCCGAGCGCCCTGGCGATGGGCTGGATCAAGAACCTGATCGACCACGGCCAGCTCTCGGGCGCGGCGCCAGGGTCGTTCTACCCGCTCCTGTATAACGATAGCGTCCACCCCAACGAGAACGGCGGCTACCTGGTCGACCTGACCTGGTACAGCGCGTTCTACCGCGAGTCGCCCGTGGGGAAGGTGCTTCCCGTCGGCACCGGGCTGACCGCCGAGCAGGCGGCGCTCATGCAGCGCCTGGCGTGGGACGTCGTGGAGAATTACCCCGATTGCGGGCTGTACCGTGATGGCACGACCCCCGCCGGTAAGCCCGCGTTCTCGCCGGCGCCCGCGGCCATCAGCGCGGTCATGCCGGTGACGCTGTCGTCGCCCACCCCCGGCGCGTGGTTCCGCTACACGCTGGACGGGACGGTCCCGACACGGACGAATGGCTACGTCTATTGCGGGGTCGTCAGCGTGCGCCCGGGGATGACCGTCAAGGCCGTCGCGTACAAGAGCGGCATGGCCGATAGTCCGGCCGTCGAGGTCACTTATCCGCGTGGTTAATCGCGGCTTCTCGCGGATCTCCGCCACAACTGACGGTTTCGATTCCAACTGCGGAGGAACTGGTTCTCGCCGTTCCTTTAGCATCCCACATGGCGGAATTCGCAGTGCAGCGAACCCGCATACCCTGTAGGGGCGGGGTTCAAAACCCGCGCGGTAGAGGCGATCAACATGTCGCCGCCATGTGAGTGGCGGTTCGAGCCAGGGAAAGAAAAGGGCGGGTTTTGACACCCGCCCCGGCCATCCGACTCGCAGTCCTTTCAGACACTGGATCAGTAGGAGCTGGCGTCGATGACTTCACCCCCCTTGCTGGTCGAGAGGGCTTGCCACGTATAGAGGTTGATGGAGTTCTTCGTGAACCGCACGCTGCCGTCGCCCATCAGGACGTTGACGCCGCCGGAGTGCCGGCTCCTCGCCGCGTGTACGTAAGCGTTGGTCGCGGACGCCGCGCAAGGCGGGTTGCCGAGATAGGGGTAGATACAGTAACTCGCGCTCTGCATCAGGTCGGGCTGCGTCGAGTTGGGGACGAGCGAGCCTTCAAAGACGGCGCCCTCCCACCAATGGATGAAGCCGCGCAGGTCGTAAGTGGTCAGACCGGGCTGGTCCTGTCCTTGAATGACCTCCGCGAAAAACAGTGTGTTGCTCTGGCCGTCGCGGATGTCGCCGAGGCGCACGGCTCCGTTGTAAATGTCGATGAAAGGGGCGCCGCCGAAACTGAACCCGTTGTAGGTCGTTGCTGCAATCGTCGTCGTGTTGGTGTTGGTCGAGATGGCGGTATTGCCGTAATTCGCCGCGTAGTTGTAAGACTGGATCCCGGCGAGCGGGTCGCTCGGCGTATCGCTCGGGCAGGTGTACGTGGCGATCCGGGTCGTGGTCACGGTGGTGTTAGCCGATCCGCTATAGCGCAGGTTCGACGGGTTCGAGGCGGTATAGTCTCCCAGCGAGTTCCAGGCGTTATACAGCGCGGACTGCTCGGCGTAGGGCAGGATGAAGATGGCCCACGTCCCCCAGACCTGGAACTTGACGGCGGGGGGCAGAGCCGAGTTGGAGCTCTCGTAATTGAGCACCGCCAGGCCGATCTGCTTGAGGTTGTTGACGCACTGTGCGCGACGGGCGGCTTCCCGGGCCGCTTGGACGGCGGGGAGCAGCAGGGCGATCAGGACTGCGATGATGGCGATCACCACCAGCAGCTCGATCAGGGTGAAGCCGTACCGGCTACGATGTTTCATGGTTCGCACCTGTTCCTGAAAAAAGGGATCATGAATCAACCATAGAAAACAACGGCGCTGCGTCTCCCTGAGAATCCGACGGAGTATGTCCGGTGGGATTCTCGAGGAGCGGAGAGTTCACGAGGCCACGGCGATGCGGCTCGGCGTTATTGCGATTTCAGTGGGAAATCGAACGTGTTCGAGACGCCGGGCTTGACCTCGGCCTTGAGCGTGGACTTCGCGTTGTACCGGGATGGGATGAGGTCTTTCGGCGTGTCGGACGGCTTGACCGGCCCTGGCGCCTCACCGGGGGTCTCCGCCGCCTCGCCTCGGCTCAGGCTGCTGCTGATGACGACGCGGTATGCGCCCGGAGCCAGACCTTTCCGGCGCTCGATCGAGAACTTGCCGTCCTTGACCACCGCCCCGCCCGCAGTTCCCTCCTGACGGCTCGCCGGGATCAGTTGGATGATCCCATCGGCCAACGGTTGCCCGTCGAGGCTCACGGTCCCCGAGATGGGCTCGCGCGGCAGACCGTCGGACTCGCCGCTGCAGCCAGCCAGGCTTAACAATTGCAGGACGACGATCGCGGATGGGAGGTTCAACGCCGAGCGCGCGTGGTTCGACATAGGGAAGACCTCTCATGGAAGCCGGTGGGGGCACCAACGGATGATGGCAGGATTCCGAGCGGGGAGACCCGAGGGCAGTCTCTGTGAAACCTGGGAGAGCGGTTTGCTGGCCCCAATAGTATAAACGCGCATCGTCTGAACACAAGGGAGTTCTCCCAGGCTCGGTCAATTTCATATATCTGAATTATAACGGTGTTCGGTGTGAACTTGCGAACAGGCGGCACGGTCGTCAGGCGCCGGCCGGAGGTCAAGAAATTTGGTGTCCCGGCTGTAACCAAGAGGTCCGAGCTGACCTGGTGCCATCGTTCCTCCCGCAATCCGGAACTCCTGCGTTTTGAGCCAGGCCGCCGTTTCAACGTGGTATCCCTTGCGGGGTGCTTGATTTTCCGCATGATCGATCGCTACAATGAGAAGACTGGGTGTGTAAGCGTTTGCAGTCAATTGTGCGAAGAGGCTGCCGCCGGGCGTGCGATTGGTTTCTCGGCCGACGAGGCCTTGATTCGATTTTTCCCTCCCCCCTTCCCCCCTCCGCGCTTCGGTCCGCTTGCTCGGCCACGGCTTCAGGTGCCCCGCTCATGGGCCTCAATGGCTTCTTGAGCTTCGTGGGGGTGCCAGGGGCGTCGGTGTTTGTCGTCTTCCCCCTGACGACGTCATCATCTGCGTGTTGAGACGGACGAGACCGGGACGTTGTGCATCCGCCGCCGGTTGTGGTTGCGGCTGCGCTTCGTCGTCCCGTTCGCCTTCGTCGTCGACAGCAACAACCCGTGATCGTGGGTCCATACTTCCAGAGGGATTGAAGTCATGCCAAGTCGAGTGAAGCGAGGGTTCACGCTGATCGAGTTGCTGGTCGTGATCGCGATCATCGCGGTCTTGATCGCGCTGCTCCTTCCCGCGGTGCAGGCCGCGCGCGAGGCGGCCCGCCGCGCACAGTGCGTCAACAACCTCAAGCAGATCGGCCTGGGTCTGCACAACTACCATCAGACCAACAACGCGTTTCCGATCGGCGGGGCATGCAATTGCCCGTTGCAGACGAATGGAAGCGCGACGGCGTGCCCCACGTGGAACGGCGTCAGCGCGCAGACGCAGATGCTGTCCTACATGGAGCAGACCCAGATTTACAACGCGGTCAACTTCAGTCTCTCGGGTCCGGGCACGGACGGGGGGGCAAATTCAACGACGTATTACACGAAGATCAATGTCTTCCTGTGCCCGTCCGACGGCAACGCGGGCGCAACCTCCGGCAACCTCAACAGCTATCGTGGCAACTACGGCACCACCAGCCAAAGTTATTCCACGCAGTCGACCGGCCTGTTCTCCTACGGGCAGGTGTATGGGGTGGCCGACGCCACCGACGGGACGTCGAACACAGTCGCATTCTCAGAGCAGCTCGTCGGGCAGGGTGGCACGCTCTCAAACCCGCTCTACCGCGGCAACGGCGTCAATAGCGTTGGGCTCACGAGCACGGGTGCCAATCCTACCTCCGGCTACGGCGGCTATCTCGACGTGGAACAGGTCGGCATCGCGACACTGCAGAGCGGCGACCTCATGACGTGTACGCAGAAGTTCCTGTCCAACAGCGGCAACCTGGGTTATTCCGGCCATTACTGGTGGGTCGGCACCATGGGTCACACAATGTTCAATACGGTCGTTCCCCCCAACTCGACTCAGTACGCGTGGGCAAACTGCAAGAGCACAGGCGGCGGTGACCTGGAGGGTGAGAGCTACTCCAACTCGTCCAGCAACCATTCCGGCGGCGCGAACTTCCTGTTCGGCGACGGCAGCGTCAAGTTCATCAAGAACTCGATCAATATGTTCACCTACTGGAGCATCGGCACGCGCGGCAACGGCGAAGTGGTCAGCGCCGACGCGTTCTGAGCAAGCCAGCGGCCTTGCCGTCGGCGCCGCCGGGAGGGGGTTTTCTTCCCAACCCAAGGCGTTACGGCGCGTTTAGCCTGGAGCATTACTCCAGGCTTTTCCCTTGGACCCCCTTGGGGGCAGCCTTTCCGTTCGATCTCCGTAGGATACCACAAAGGGGAGAAACATGATGACAAAACGACGCGTACTGGTGCCGGCCGTGTGCACGGCTGGTTTGCTCTGGGGCGGGGTGTTCCTGGTGTCCGGTTGCGATAGCGGAGGGTCGGAAGCCACGTCCGCCAAGCCCACGACCGAGCAGCAGGCGGCCATCGACAAGGCCAACAAGGCGACCGCGGAAGCCCATCAGAAGGACCAGCATAAAAAACGGCATTGAGCGGGTGCCGCGGGGACTCTGTCGCTACGAGCCGAGCACCTCGGCAATGTGGTCCGAACAATCGTTCGGCCGGGGCGGTCCGATCCCCGCGCCCGCGATGCTCCGGGCGACCGGTCGCTGGTCCCCTGCGGAGAGCGCTCCAGGCCGGCCTGACCGCGAGCACGATATCGCGACCGAGCCGGCCGTCTCGGTCCGCGCTGGGTTCCCTTTTTGTGATACGGATCGCGTAGCGCCGGCCCGTTCACCGATCCTCTTGTGCTTCGGCGGCCGGGAACGATCGCGGAGCGCCCGAAATTCCAGCGCTGTGCATCGGTTTTTTCTTCACAAATTCCAATCATGCATGTTAGGTTGATGGATAGAACGACCGCAACGCAGTCGCCCCCGGGAGCTCCGCGGCAGATTCCCTGCTCCGGCCCGTGAGTGCACAAGCACCCGGGGGGTGATCGGCTGCCGGCCGGTTACGCCCGATGGTCACGGGTCTGGGCCCGGACCCGCGAGGGGAGCGACTATGGCGGACGTCCCTTTGAGGGAACGCGTCGACGGCCTTGTCGAGGAGCTCCTCCAAGAGGAGTCGGATGAGGCCGCCGCCTTGATCTCGGTGCTACTGACCACCCGGATCGCCCTGCGCGAGAAGCGGCTCCCGGGGTTGGCCGAAGTCGCCTGGGGGTTCGTGGATCGGCAAGCGTCGACACGGGAGGCAAGAGCCGACGCGCGACAGGGAAGTCCTTGAAGCGTCGCAACGGCCGCCACACCGCCCGGCTCGAGGCCGGCTGAAGGTTCGTGCTTCCTCGACCCTCACCCAGGCCTGGCACTCACCCGGCGGTCGCGTCGAGCGGTACGAACGCGCGCCCGAGGCAGACCCACAGACCGGGCAGCACGTCCGGCCCAATCGTCAGTCCGAAGGTCATCGCCCGGCCGCTCTGGTAGACGACCCACCCACGCGGACGGGCGAGACCGATGGGGGTGGAGGACAGAGCGGAACATGCGTCCGAGAACACTTCGATGGGCAAGCGCTTGGGGTCTGGGGGCACCGGGCCGACTTCGGGCCCGACGCGGGAGAGATAGACCGGGGGAGACGATGACATCAGCTTGGGTGAGTCCAGGGCTCGGCTTGGTAGGCGAGAGTGTGGTGGGTAGGGAAGGCACGATCGATCCTTGATGGTGCCCGCCCCTCGTGCGGACCACCGGTGTCCGGCGGGGTGTCTACCGGGCCGGGAGCACGCCTCGTTAAGCTTAGCGTGCCAGAGCGGTGGTGGCGCGCCAACCGGGAAAACCCTGACCCCGCTCAGGAGATCTCCTAGAGCGGCGTCAACCGGTCGGCTACAGCCGCTATGCCGCAGAGTGCGCCCAAACCTGTACGAAAGCCGCTCTGCGCGGCACGCCGCCCCCGCTCTGTCTGGTTTCAGGGCGATCGGCGACTCGTCCCGATCGGTCCGCCATCGGCTTGGCGATCGTCCTGCCCGGTCGAGAATCAGGGACGATCGGCTCGCTGGATCATGGGACGTCCTGGGTGAGGTCGTCCGACGCGAGGGCCAGGGCTCAGGTTTCCTGCGCCGCGCCTTTCGGCGCGGTGCCTCGTGCGAGCTCGTTGACGAGTTTTTCCAGGTCCGGCAGGTTGACCGGCTTGACCAAGTGTCCGTCGCAACCAGCTTCTCGCGACCGGGTGCGGTCCCCCTCCTGGCCCCAGCCGGTCAGGGCGATGATGGCGGCCGCTTTTCCCCACGGCTGCTCCCGGATACGGCGTGTGGCTTCGTAGCCGTTGAGGCGGGGCATTCCCACGTCCATCAGCACGATCTCAGGCCGAAACCGCTCCGCCTCCTCCACGGCCTCGATACCATCGTGCGCTGTGCGGACTTCGTTGCCGAGGAGCATGAGCACTTTTGCCATTGAGCGGGCGGAATCTCGGTTGTCGTCGAGGACGAGGACGCGCCGTTTGGGCCCCGGGGCTCGGCGTTCGTGCTCGGGTCGTGCGGTATCGGTCGGCTGCGGGACCGTCGCCAGGACGGGCAGGCGCACGGTGAAGGTGCTCCCCTTGCCGGGTCCGTCGCTCGCGACCGTGACGGTCCCCCCATGCATCTCGACCAGCCCCTTCACGAGCGCCAGCCCGATGCCGAGTCCGCCCGTCGTCCGCTCGATGCTCCGGTCCACCTGGCTGAACATGTCGAAGAGAGTGGGGAGCGATTCGGCGGGGATGCCGATCCCGGAGTCGCGGACGGTGATGACGACTTCGTTCCCCTGCCGCTCCGCGGTCAACTCGATGCGGCCCCCGCGCGGGGTGTACTTGGCACTATTGGTCAGCAGGTTGCCGGCGACCTGGGCCAGCCGCGTCAAGTCGGCGTCGAGGAGGACCGGCTCCGGGGGGATCGACACGGTGAGCTGATGTCCGGCGGCCTCGATGAGCGGGCGGGCCGTCTCCACGGCGCTGCGGACCACGTCGGCGAGTTGGACCCGTGCCCGGCGGAGCTCCATCTTGTTGCGGCTGATGCGCGACACGTCGAGCAGGTCGTCGATGAGCCGCACCATGTGGCCGAGCTGTCGCTCCATCATGTCGCGGGCCTGCGCGACGGCCGCGGCATCGCTGCCGGCGAGTCGCACCACTTGGGGGCCGTTGCGGATCGGGGCCAGCGGGTTGCGGAGCTCGTGCGCCAGGATGGCGAGGAACTCGTCCTTGCGGCGGTCGGCCTCCCGGAGGGCCTCCTCCGCGCGCTTGCGGTCGGTGATATCGTGAGCCACTCCGAGGATGCCGATCACGCGCCCTTCCGCGTCCGCCACGGGGCCGACGCGCGCGTCGATCCAGACGCGTGAGCCGTCCTTACGGTAATCTTCGTATTCTCCAGACCATTCGGATCCGTTGGCCGGCTCGCAGATCGCGCCGGCGATGAACGTCCAGGCCGGCTCGGGGAACCGGTCGGCGTAGTGCCGGCCCATCATTTCCTCGGCGGTCCAGCCGAACAGCCGTGTGGCCCCTTCATTCCAGTAGGTAACGATGCCATCGAGGTCCGTCACGACCACCGAGTCGCGCACGCCCGCCAGCAGCAGGGCGTTCCGGGCCATGACTTCCTGGGCCCGCTTTTGTTCGGTCGCGTCGCGGAACACCTTGCCGAACCCGTGAAGCTCCCCGGCCTGCCCCCGGAGGCCGACCGTGACGCCGTCGCCGAAAAAATGGGAGCCATCCTTCCTCTGGTGCCAGCGCTTGTCCTCGACGCGCCCTGTCTGGGCGGCCCGGGACAGCTCCGCCTCCGGCAGGCCCGCAGCGCGGTCGTCGGCCGTGAACAGGAGGCCCAGCGGCTTCCCGAGCACCTCGGCGGCCTGCCAGCCGGTAATCTTTTGCGCGCCGCCGAGCCATTCGAGGACCCGACCCTCCAGGTCCGTGATGACGACGGCGTAGTCGGTCGCGTTCCCGAGGAAGAGCTGGAGCCGCTCGTCGCGCTCGCGCACCGCGGCCTCGGCCCTCTTGCGGTCGGTCAGGTCAGTGCCGATGGCGAGGATGCCGGAGATTTCTCCTTCGGGTGTCCGTAGCGGCTGGTAGACGATGTCGATGGAGCGCTCTTCCAGCGGGCCGTCGGGATGCCTGCGGAGCAGGATCCGCATGTCCGACCCGACGAAGGGCGTACCCGTCTGGAAGACGCGGTCGAGGACCTCGAAGTACCCCTGGCCCTCGACCTCCGGAACGGCCTCTCGCGCCGGCCTGCCGATCACGTCCCGGTGGCCGATGAGGTCGTAGTACCGGTCGTTCACGCGCTCGAAGACGTGGTCCGGCCCGCGCACGACCGCTGTGAACGCCGGGGACAGTTGGAACAGCTCCGCCAGACGCTCGCGCTCGGCCTGCATCTCCTCCAGCAGCAGGAGCCGCTCTTTCTCGGCCTGCTTCCTTGCGGTGATGTCGCGGGCGATCTTCGATGCGCCGACGATCCGGCCCTCCGCATCGCGGATGGGCGAGATGGTCAGGGAGATGTCGAGCCGCCGGCCCTCCTTGGACAGGCGGATCGTCTCGTAATGGTCGATTCGCTCCCCCCGGCAGAGCCGCGCAAGGATCGCCCGCTCCTCGTCGATGCGATCGGGTGGCATGATCAGAGTAATCGGCCTGCCGATGGCCTCCGTGCGGCTATAGCCGAAGAGTCGCTCAGCGCCCGAGTTCCACGAGCGAATGGTGCCGTCGAGCGACTTGCTGATGTTCGCGTCGTCGGACGACTCGACGATCGCCGCCAGCAGCGCGCGGGTTTCCTCGGTTCGCTTGCGCTCGCTCACGTCGCGGAAGACCAGGACTGCCCCGATCGGGGGCTTGTTCCCGTCTCGCATGGGGGCCGCGCTGTCGTCGATCGGCCGTTCCGTCCCGTCGCGGGCGACGAGGACGGTATGGTTTGCGAGCCCCACGATGGTCCCTTCCTCCAGGGCTTGCAGCGCGGGGTTCTCGGCCGGCAGGCGGGTGTATTCGTTGATGATGTGGAAAACGTCCGGCAGCGGACGCCCCAGGGCCTCGGCATGGGGCCAGCCGGTCAGCGACTCGGCCACGCCGTTCATGAAGGTCACCCGCCCCTCGGCGTCGGTGCTGATCACGGCGTCGCCGATGCTGGCGAGCGTGATCCGTAGCCACTCCGACTGCCTGTGCAACGCCTCCTCGGCGCGCTGACGCGCGAGGAGAATGCTCTCGGCACTCTGCAGAGCGGCGGATCGCACTCGCTTCAGCTCGTCGTCCGTGTCGTGCATCGCCCGCCTCCGAGACGCTCGGACGCGAGCGCAGTGCCCGCCCCCCATGCACGACCTGCGGCGAATGCCATGCCGCGGGTCGCCGGGGTATCGTGTGCGAACCCCAGCGCACTCGGGCTCGGCTCGACCGGCCACAAGCGATCAGAACGATCGGTCAAACGAAGATTAGTGGCTTGGCGGCCGCGTTCAGGGAGCAACACGGTCCCGGTCCTCCCCGCGCTCCGGCGCCGATAGGCTGCGTTTGCCGGCGCGATCAAGTTCTCCTTTATAGCATGACGGGGTTCATTTTACCACTTTCCCGGCCAAACGGTCAGCACGATTGCAAAGTCAATTGTGGACCAATCGTGGGTGGCACGCCCGGAATCGGCGACGGGCGTGACGCACGACCCGGGAGGGTTGACGGCGCCCGTCGCCGATTCCGGGTGTGCCACCCAGCGCGCCCTTTTGGGGGCACCGTTCCCGGCCCCGGACGGGGCGTTGAGTCGTTAGCCAGGGGGGTGACCCCCCCTGGTATCCGGCGCCCAACGAAAACACAAGCCCCGGAGGGGCGACAGTATGCATCGCGAGCACTCGCCGCCCCATTCGAGGCTCAGAATGGCCACCAACGACAGCCCCAAAATGCGCGACTGTCAGCGACTTTGCAATCCTCCTGGCCAGACGTTGCAGAGCCGTTTGGTCCTCGACCTCCCGCGCGGACGACCCCTTCCGCGCGCCGCCCCTCGGCCCTCCGCGCAACGGCGCAGGCGAGGTATGGCTCACGCGCTATATTGTTCAACATGGTGATGACCGAGCTGTGCGACAGCTCCCCCGGCCGCCACGAGCGCCTCGCGGACCTGCTCGACCGTCGCTGGCGCCTGCGGCCAGAGGGACGCCGATCACTTGCTCACAGCCCTATTCAATAAACTCTGACTGCGCAGCCAGTTGACGCAGAGCTGCGTCCAGCTCGACGGGAGTTTCTCGTTCTGCCGCACGCCGAAGTCATGGTCGCCGGTGGCATAGATGTGCAGTTCGGTCGGAATGCCGGCGCGCTTCAGGGCTACGTACATGAAGGCGCTGTTCTCGGCGTTGGAGCCGCCGTAACCTTCGTTGTCGTCCGACGCGTGCGCGAGCAGGATTGGGGGGGTATCGGCCGGGATGCGTATTCCGGGTGAAATGGCATCCTTGTCTTTGGCCTTGAGGTAGCCCGAATAGCAGAGCACGGCGAAATCTGGACGGCAACTGACTTCGTCGACGGCGTCGGTCGGCTCATACAGCCGCTGCGCGAACCCGGTGGCGGTCGCGAGCGCGAGGTGGCCTCCCGCCGAGAAACCGACCATGCCGATCCGCTTCGGGTCGATGCCCCACTCGGCGGCCCGGCTGCGGACCAGGCGGACGGCACGCTGGGCGTCGAGCTGCGGGCCTAACGGAGGCTCGCCGTGCACGTCGCCGGGGCGCCTCGGGCAGCGGTACTTGAGGATGATGCCGGTCATGCCGAGCGAGTTCAGCCAGGCCGCCACTTCCTCCCCTTCGAGCTCCCAGTAGAGGTCCCAGTAGCCGCCCCCAGGGCAGATCACCATCGCCGTCCCTGTGTTCTTGTCCTTGGCCGGTGCATAGATCGTGAGGGTCGGCTTGGTGACGTTCGTGATCAGCTTCGTCGGTCCCACGAGGGGCGACTGATGAATACGGCTGGTCTCCTGGCCCTTGATGCCGACGTCTCCGGGCGTCTTCCCCGGCCAGAGGCCGACGACCAGCGGCTCCGCCGCGCGGGCCGGAAGGGTCGAGCACAGGACGACGATCAGCGAGGTGGCAACGGCAGTTCGGCGCACGGGAAAGCCCTCTCGGATGTGGTGGGTGGTACGCCGATTCTCACAAGGCGCCGCCGGAACATCAATCATGGAGCATCATAAGGACCGGCCCCGCTCAGTTCTCGACGGACGGCAATCCGCCTGGGAGCGGTCGATGGAATATCCGGGCATGGCCCGGGTCAAAATGTTCGGAAGTCGGATAGAGTGGTGGATGTCGGCCAGCGCATTTGCGATGGGAGGGAACAACCGGATGCGGATTCACCCCTGCTTGATCGGACCCCTTCTGTTCACCGCAGCGGTCCCCGCGCTGGCGGCGGAGCGCGACCTCGGTGAGCGACTCGACGCCGCCGTCGCCGCGGCGGCCGAAGAGAAGCCCGCGCCGGCTGCGGATGACGCGACTTTCCTCCGGCGGGTCTGGCTCGACCTGGCCGGCCATGTCCCCCCGGCGCTCGTCGCCCGCGACTTCCTCGACGACCGAGATCCCGAGAAGCGCGCCAAGATGGTCGACCGGCTGCTGACCTCCCACGAGGGCGCTGAGCATTGGGGAATGGTCCTCGCGGTGTGGCTGATCGGTGAGCGGCCGTTCCAGCGCGATGGGTATGACGGCCGCGTGCTTCGCGAGTTCCTGAGCGACGGCCTGCGCAGGGGGACGTCGTACGGTGCGCTCGTCCGCGAGGTCATCACCGGGGCTGGGGCGTCCGATGTGAGCGGGGCGGCCAACTTCCTGCTCCGGTACGACGCCGACCCGCCTCGGCTGGCTGGGGCCGTCGGCAAGAATCTGCTTGGGATCACGATCCAGTGCGCCCAGTGCCACGACCACCCCTTCGCGCGCTGGAAGCAGGACGACTTCTGGGGCCTGGCCGCGACGTTTGCCCGCGTCCGCCGCCTGGAATCCAGCGGCGACGACGACCTCAAGGCCGTGCTCGAAGCCAAGCGCGGGGAACTGATGCGCCCCGACCCGAACGCCGCCTCCGCGGACAAAGCCGCCAGCGCCAAAGCCGCTGACGCTTCCAAGGAGGGGGAGGACGCTCCCAAGCAAGTCGCCGTCAAGCCGCGCCTTCCTGACGGCAAGAGCGTGCCCGCGACGGCGCGTCGCAGGACCTTGGGCGACTGGATCACCGCCAAGGAGAACCCGTACTTCGCCAGGAACCTGGTCAACCGCCTCTGGCGCGAGCTGTTTGGCCAGGGGCTTGTCCGCAACCTCGACGACCTGAACACGAAAACCAAGGCTGCCCCGGTGCTCGACCTGCTTGCCGAGGACTTCACCGCGTCGGGACACGACCTCAAGCGGTTGCTGCGGGTCGTCGTCCTGAGCCAGACCTACGCGCAAGCTTCGACCCCGCGCGCAAGAGTCGCGTGGACGCGGCCCGCCGCGCGGTCGTTGTCGGTCGACCAGCTCTTCGGCTCGATCGCACAGGCGACCGGGCACGACGGGCCGCCGCCGGAAGCTGCTGACGAGCCGGAGGACGAGGCGAACGACGAGCGCAAGGGCGTTGAGGATCCGGACGAGGACGAAGGCGAGGAAGCGGAGCCAAATGACCGGCCGGTCGAGATGCTCGGTGAGCGGGCGCTCACCCTCCAGCGCGCCTTGGTGCTGGCCAACGGCGAGTTCGTGCGCGACGCGTCGCGCTCCGGGGCCGCCGTCATGTACGCCCTGTGGGGACGTTCGAACGACGCCGCGCGGCTCGACTGGGCGTGCCTTGCCACCCTCTCGCGCCGGCCGACCGCGGCCGAACAGGCGATCCTCCGCCCCTTGCTTGCGCAACGCGATGCCAAGGCGGGACTCGAGGACGTGTTCTGGGTCTTGCTCAACTCGGCGGAATTCCTGACCAATCATTGAACGGTCGCCGGGCGGCGGAGCCGCAATCCCGGGTGGCGTGCGTTTCACGCACCCGCTCATCGCGTGTCGGAAACGATACCCTCGAGGAGAGACAGATGTTGACGCCGATCGCTTTTCGTCCGGCCCGCCGCGCGTTCCTCGCCCGGGGTCTCGCCGGCACGCTTGGTCTGGTCTTCAGCCCCAGCATTCAGCGGCAGCTTGCGGCGGCCGAAGCTTCGGGCCCGAAAGCCAAGCGCTGTGTGGTCGTCTGGCTCAACGGTGGGCCGAGCCACATCGACACGTTCGACCCGAAGCCGGGCGCCGCGACGAACGGCCCCTTCAGCCCGATCGACACGGCGGTCGCCGGCGTCCGCATCTGCGAGCACCTCCCCAAGCTCGCTGCGCAGGCCAACCACTGGGCGTTCGTCCGCTCGCTGACCTCGAAGGAGGCGGACCACGAGCGTGCGTACCAGTTCCTGCACACGGGCAACCTGCCGCAAGAGACCGTCGAATACCCCGCGCTCGGCGCGGTGATGGCGCGACGGTGGTCGGGCGTGGAGGCGACGCTCCCCACTTTCGTCACGATCAACGGCAGCGGCGCCAGCCCCGGCTTCTTCGGCCTGGAGTACGCGCCTTACGTCATCGAAGACCCCGCCGCCCCGTTCGCCAACATCACGCCGCCCGAGGGTGTGGCCCCCCGCCGGATCGACCGGCGCACCCGGGCCCTGGACGCTTTCGAGCGCGAATCGGCGCACCGGCTCGACCCGGCGGTCGTCGCCGATCACGTCCGCATCGCGGGGCAGGCCCGGTCGCTGTTGCGCAGCCCCGCGCTCAAGGCGCTCGACATCACCAAGGAAAAGCCCGAGGTCGTTGGTCGCTACGGTGCCGAGGGGGATGACGGGGTCTTCGGCCGGGGCTGCCTCCTGGCGCGGCGCCTCCTCGAGCAAGGCGTGCGCTTCGTCGAGGTCGTGCTCGACGGCTGGGACACGCACAGCGACAACTTCAACACGACCAAATCCCTGATGGGCAAGCTCGACCCGGCTCTCTCGTCGCTGGTCGGCGACCTCTCCGAGCGCGGGTTGCTCGACGAGACCCTGGTCGTCTGCGTGGGCGAGTTCGGGCGCACGCCCGAGATCAACGAAACGAGCGGCCGGGACCACTGGAGCGACGCTTTCAGCGCTGTGCTCGCGGGCGGTGTAATTCGCGGCGGGATGGCCCTCGGCTCGACCGACGCGACCGGCGCTGCCGTCAAGGACCGCCCGGTGCCCGTCCCCGACCTCTTCGCCACGCTGCTCAGCGCCTTCGGCATCGACGGCACCAAGACCTACACGACGCCCGAGGGCCGGCCGATCAAGCTCTCGGATAAGGGACAGGTAGTCCGCGAATTGTTCTCGTGACCGGGCCGATGTCAGCAGCGCGTCGTCTTCACCGATTCCGCGGCGTGCGTAGTTCGCCCTGAACGAACTGTAGGGCCGGCCATTGCCGGCCGGCATTCTTACGATGCGGCTCCGCCGTCCTACAAAGATGCCCTCGCTATCGAAACGGAACGGCTTCCGTACCCTCACGGTCGATGACAACGAAGCTGCGGTCGTCGACCGCCACGCGAAGCATGTACCGGCGATCAGAGCCCGGATGGAACCGGATCCTCAAATTCGAGGTTGGCGAAGGACATCCTCGTCTCGTCGGGCGTGAGCAGGATCAATGCGCTGAGATCGGCCTGAATTTCGTCGGGAAGCGCGTTCAAATATTTCCAAGCCTCCTTGCTTCGATCGACCTTATTTCGCCCAGCGAGATCGGGATCAATAATCCTGACTCTGACGGACACCGTGTTCTGGCGATAGAGGTCGATTTGGGCATGGGGATGATCCGCCTCATACGCTCGCAGCGCTTCCATGATGCGATCGATCACCTCGTCTGCCGTGCCTCGGAGAACGCTGATCGACATGTCAAAGTCTCCCATCTGCCCAATGAATGATGTTCTCGGCAGCAGCCAGGAACCCTTCGGCTTCCTCGGCCTTCAACGTTCGAGGCAAATATCTCATGTCGGTTGACCAATCATTAACGAGTGTGAAGGCTTCGGTAATCTTCCGCGGGTAGCGAGAGCCGCCGTTTTGGAGGTACGGCGTCCGTAGCCATTCATAGTCGTGTGCCCTCGTTCCTCGAAAGGAGTTGAGCATCGCCGTTCGCGCGACGAGGGGCACGGCCGAGAGCAGCAGTGCCTTCAAGATGCATTCTATCCCGTAGCCAGCGAGGTAGACAGCTCCCGTCGTATGATCGGCTCGCAGCAGAATTTGAGCGTCTTCATACCGTTGGAACGCACAGCGGTAGAACAGCCGCGCTTCGATGGAAGCCGGAATCGCCACTGGTTACACCTCCGCGCCCACGCGGGATCGAGCTTTAGTGGACCGTCAACCTCGGGATTGGTGGATGATCCGCGTCGTGGGAATTGATGATTGTGGTGCGGTCTCTCCGCGACCTTCATACCAAGCCGGCGGGTTGCAGGCCAGGCAAACTCTACGGGATACCGCGAACCCGGCGCGAATCCCCGATCGCGCGGTTGTCCGCTCCTTGTGTTTGACGGCAGGCGCCGGTGGTCGTTTCGTCGCAGCGCCACGTCAGTCGGCCCCCGGACGATCCGATAACACTCACTGGTGGTCTGGCGGCGACGCCGACCCCGTCTGGGTGGCTCGGAACCACCGGAGCGGCACCACGTGCAGCGTGACGAACTCTCCTTCTCCTCGCAACCGTCCTCGGCGATAAGCCCCGCAGCATCCTCGTCGTCGGCCCCCCACCGGAAACGGTTGAGGGTCCGGCCCGTGGCGCTCGGCGCTTTGGTGCTGGCGACGAGCCTGGCCGTGGCGTCCTACGCCTCGGTTTGGCTGGTTCCGCCCTACCTCGCCCTGATGGCCTGGCTGCTCTGGCCTTCGACCGACCGGCGCGCTCGCGCGACGGCCGCCGCCGAAGCGTCGGACGCGCTGGGGTCCCTCGGGGCCGTGGGGCCGGACGAGGGGTTCGTCGAGAGTTCCGCGACGTCGTGGAATGACGCGACGCTTTCCGAGGCCTCCCTGGACCCCAGCGCGGCTGCCGAAGCCGATTCCGCCCTCGCGACGGTCGCCTTGAAAACCAAGCGCGGCCGGACCCGGGCGCGGAAGGCCAAGCCCGCGCCGGCGGTCGAGCCTGCCACCCAGGTGACCTGGATTCGTGTCGGACCGGGCAAATTTGTCCGCGTCGAAGGCGCGAATGCCGCGGTCAACGACGATGTCCCTGCCGCCGAGGCCGAACGAGATCGTGCCGACGTCGCCCCCCCGCTTCCTTCGTCTTTCGCCGACGCAATGCTCGACGAGGCCGAGCCCGCACCCGCGGTCCAGGCCGAGCCCGACGCGGATGCGCTGGTCGAGCCGCAGGAAACCAGCGCGAACGAAGCCGATCTCGAGGTCGTCTCCGCCATCGAACCGCCCCCCGCGCTCGAGGAGGCCCTGCCTTCCGATGCGCCTGCGGCGGATGACGTGCTGGCGAACACCCCGGTCGAAGCGGTAGACCTGCATCGTCACCAGCCCCCGGAGTGCACGGACGAGGCGAGCCGGCCGCCCGAGGCGGCGGACGTTCCCTCGGCTTCGTACACGGATGACCCCGAGCTGCCTATGCCGCCGGCTGAGGCGGTCGAGGACGTTGGGATCGAGCCGGACCCGGAGGAGGCCGTCGACCCTGTCGACGTGCCGGCCGACGGTGACAGCTCCGATCCTGGCGGCCCGGCCCCCGTTGCCGAGTGTGCGAATCTCGGGACGGACGCGTGCGAAGACCTTGAGGACGTTCCGTCACTGACGCCGCCATCTCCTTCGGCCGGCCGTGCGCTTTGGGTGGCCCTGCGCGAGGTCTGTCCCCGCCTGACCTTCCCCCTGCGATCGGTCGCGGGACGCTCGCCGACGAGGCGTGTGCCCCGCGCTGGACGCGGAGGGCGGATCGCGCCTGTCTTCCGGCGACACCCTCGCCGGCGGCACATGCGCCGCGCCTGGCGGGCGCTGCATGCGCGCTCGCCCCCGGCGGTATTGTCTTTCCTCACACGGGAAGCCACGCGA
The DNA here is from genome assembly GCA_031291845.1 of Isosphaeraceae bacterium. Classification (GTDB taxonomy): domain Bacteria; phylum Planctomycetota; class Planctomycetia; order Isosphaerales; family Isosphaeraceae; genus DAIDJG01. The sequence goes on from JARLIH010000235.1 coordinate 44,522, forward strand.
ACCCCACACGGCCCGGCCTCACGGCTGGTCCCTGCGGGGTTCGTGCCGTTGTTGCGGCCCTCGTCGGGGCGGCACAACAGGTCTCACCATTCGGCCGTCGTTCTTGCGGCCTGAGACCGAATCGGTTAGTTTGGCGCTCGGACACTCGTCTGACTCTTCACCGAGCGAGGCGACCGATGCTGCCGGGCCCCGTCTTTCGGTTCGAGCTGATCACGACCGCGCGGCGGCCGCGTTACTTCGTGGCGCGGACGTTGTACGGGCTCTTCCTGCTCTTCGTGCTCTGGCAGGAGTACCAGAGCTGGGGGAACGTGCGGTTCGTGGTCACGTTCGAATCGATGAGCCGCTTCGCGCAGGCCACGTTCATGGCGTTCGCCTGGGCCCAGGGGTTTGCCCTGATCGCCATGATCCCGGCGCTGCTGGCCGGGGTGATCGCCGACGAGTACCAGCGCAAGACGCTGCACTACCTGCTGGCGAGCCGGCTCACCAGCCGCGAGATCGTGCTGGGCAAGCTCTGCGCGCGCTTGCTGTACGTCGGCGTCATCCTGCTCATGGGCGTGCCGGTCGTGAGCCTGGTCGCCCTGTTCGGCGGGCTCGATCCGTGGGAGGTACTGTATGTTTACAGCGGCACCTTCTCGCTCGTGCTGTTCCTCTCGGGCGCGTCGCTGTTGATCTCGGTCCTGACGACCCGCCCCAGGGTCGCGGTCGTCATCACCTACACACTCGTATTCATCTGGTTCTTCGTACCGATGGCCCTGGCGCCGACGGCGGCCTTCTTCGGCCCGCCCCTCGACTGGGTCAAGCCGGTGACCGACGCGGTGCTGCTGACCAACCCGTACCAGGTCTGGCAGAAAATCTCATCTACGAATCATCACTACAATAATATGATTATATATAATAGAACAGGTGCCGCAGGCTGGCTGGCCATGCAGATGGACGAAGCGATTGAGACGCTCGTCTGGATGGTGGGGCTCCAGACGGCCCTGGGGGCGCTGTTCTTGACGCTGGCGGTGGCGAGCCTGCGTCCGCTGCGCGGGGGGGCGTGGCCGGGGGTGCGGAAGCCGGCGCGGGTGCGCTGGCGGTCGTTGCTGTCCCGGTCGCCCCGGTTGTGGAATGCGCCGGCGCGGCCTCCGTGCGGCGATGACGAGAACCCGGTGCTCTGGAAGGAGAAGTTCGCGGCGGGGGGCGGCCTGACCTGGCTGCGCAGCCGGCCGGTGGTCCTGGTGTTGAGCGTCCTGCTTGGCTGCTACCTGCTCGATGCGGGCTGGCCGGTCGTCGCGGACTGGTTCGGCATGAGCGGGGGCCAATCACCTCGCCTGGTGCTGAACGGTGCGCTACGAGAGAGCAGCACGTTCCTGTTCCTGTTGCTTACGCTGTCGGTCGCGAGCGCGGGGGCGGTCAGCCTCACGGGCGAGCGCGAAGGCGACTCGTGGGTCAGCCTGACGGCCACGCTGCTGACGGGCGACGAGATCGTGCGGGGCAAGATCCTGGGCGCTCTCTGGTGCTCGCAGCGGCTGTTTCTGGCCCTCTTCGTGATGTGGGGCTATGGCCTCTTGCTCGGCGCGATCCATCCGCTCGGCGCGTTGCTCGCTCTGCTGGGTTTGGGGCTTTTCACGTGGTTCGCGGCCGCCCTGGGCGTGTTCATCTCGCTCCGAGCTAAGAACTCGACCCGCGCGCTGGCGGCGACGGTCTTCTGGCTGATCGTGTTCAACGGCGGCTACCTTGTCGTCTTCATCCCGTTCTTGCGGCAGGGCACCGACATGCTCCTGGCCGGGATGACGCCGTATGCCCAGTGGCTCGCGCTGTTTTCGTATGCGGACATCGGGTCGCTCTGGCGGGACGAGAGCTTCCAGGTCGCCGGCTTTGCGGGGCGGCACGGGTGGGAGACGTTCGGGCTGCTTGCGATCGCTTATTTCGTGTATGGCGTGGGCGCGCTGCTGCTCACGGGCGCGGCGGCCGAGGCGTTCGACAAGGTTGACGACCGCCCCCGGCGCAGTGTCGACTCCCGAGAGCGGGTCGCCGTGCGATTGGAGGCGCCGACCGGGTGAGACGCGCTGTTGGGCCGGCTTCGCGACCCGATGAGGCGTGCGGTACAACCTAAGGGACGAATTGAAGAAGACCGCGAGCTCCTCAAAAGACTCGCGCGATGAAGTACCTGAGCCTGGACTTGATCCTCCGCATTCACGAGCGAGTGATTGCCGCGACCGGCGGCGACCCAGCAGTCTTAGACATAGGACGACTCGACTCGGCCGTGGCACAGCCGCGTATGGGCTTCGGCGGCCAGTCGCTCTACCCGACTCTTGCCGCGCTGGCATTCTCTCTGAGCATGAACCACCCATTCGCGGATGGGAACAAACGCACGAGCGACGTTGCGATGCGCACGTTCTTGTCACGAAATGGTCATGACATTGACCCGGCCGTCAGTGTTGACGAGCGAGAAGCGGTGTTTCTCGGCGTTGTAGCCGGCGCGGTGACACGCGAGCAGTTCACCGGCTGGGTCAGGGCCCATGTGGTACGCCGCGGGCGCTGACTTTGATCGGGCCCGCCTCGGCGGGCTCCTTTCCCAGCGGTTTCTTGGGAGGGCAAAGCTCACCCGCAGGCTGGGATGATGCAAAGTTGACGTTGACGGTCGAGCTGGCTCATCGCGGTTTGTAGCGCACTCGTGCGTTCGCTTCTGAGTCAGGGAACCTGCCCGGTCCCAAGCCCCGAATGGGGCGCAATGCGACAGCCTGGGACAACGCCCCAGGAGCCGGATGAGGCGAACGAAGATCTTCACAGCCCGGAAGGGGCGCCCTTGTGCGGTGATGGGGCGTCGCCCCGATCGACACAGCGTGCCCCTTCAGGGCTGAAGAACCGATGGAGCAACGCTGGGCCGCGATCCCAGGGGCGTTGCCCCTTGGCTGTCGCATTGCGCCCCGTTCGGGGCTGTCAGACGCGCAACAGAAACGATTCCCGCTGGCGCGTCCCAAAGCCCTCGCAAGCCCAACGTTTCATCATCCCACCCGCAGGGCATCGAGCGTCACGGGGGCCGCTGAGGGCTCGGCGAGCGCTGCTTCCGCGAGGCTCAGCCGCGTGGCGTCGACCGGCGCTGATTGGCGGCGAAAGACCACCCAGCGCGACATCGAGAAGCTGATGCCGGTGGCCGTGACGATCCCGACCACCGCCGCTGCCAGCCGGTGCCGCTGGAAGAACCCGACGTGCAACGGCAGGAACAGCCGCAGGGTCAGGCTGAGCGCGATCCCGAGGGCGTTGCTCAGGGCATAGGTCAAGAACTGCCGGGGCAGCGACCCTTGCCGCGCGTAGCTGAACGTCAGCCGCCGGTTCAACGAGAAGTTCCAGACCAAGGCCACGGCAATTGCCAGGGCCCCAGCCGTCGCGAGGTCGAGCGTGCCGCCGATGAACGGGGCCCGCAGTTGAGTTAAGCCCGTGTGGGAGAAGAGAAGCTGGAACAGGGCGTAGCAGGTCAGGTCGACAACCATCCCCGACGCCCCTACCATGCAAAACTGCACAAGGCGCGAGAGGTTGCCGAACCGGTCGTCGGCCAGCCGCTTGACGTGGCGTAAGTCGCTCACCTTCAACGATAACCCGTTGCGTCCGGCAGGCGGTCGGACGGCCAGGGGAATCTCCCGCCGGCGCCCTTCGACGCGGGCAAGGAGCTCCAGGGCGAACCGGTCGCCGATTGGCCGGAAGTCGTCGTCCGCGGCGCGGGCCGCGCGGCGGGTCAGGGCGACCAAACCGGTCCCGGGCTCGGAGATGCCCAAGAGCGGCCGCGCGAACATGCGCATCGCCGCGCGGACGAGCGGGTTCCCGCCCCGTCCCTCGCGTGTCGCGATGGCCAGCTCGGCCTCGCCGCGCACCACCGGCGCGATGACGCGGGCTAGCCCGTCGGGGGCGTAACCGCGCGTTGGGTCGAGCACGACCAGCACGTCTCCCGCCGCGGCGCGCAAACCGTCGACCGCCGCCGCCAGCCCGTCGCGCCCTTCCGGGACGATCAGCTCGACCGCATGCCCTTGGTGTTCAAGGGCTTGGCAGAATCTCTCCAGACCTTCGCCGGTCGGCGTCGCACCGGCAGCCACGGGGACGATCAAGCTGACTCGGGCCATTGCGCAGGCACTCCCCACCAGGTTCGTCGCTTCCGCGTTAGGGGTACGTCGAGAGGTGGTGGATGGTTCAAAGGAACGCGGGGCGGATGTCTCGGCTTCTCCGGATGGTATTCGGCAGACGGGTAATTCTCGCGACAGCGCGATTCCCACTTCCCCGGGGCGAACATCCGGATTCATCGGATTACTTCAAGCAATTGTAGTTCATTGACCCCTGGACGGCAATCCGAACCTGGTTGGGGCGAGATACCGTTCACGCGCTCGAGCGATTTCCCGTCATCTGTGCTGGTTCGTCGGGTGCATGAAATGCACCATCTGCTTGGTACGAAAGGGAATGGTGCATTTCATGCACCCTACGGGGAGCACGGAATGGCGAACCACTCACGGGGCGATGGCATCGTTCCTGGCGGATCCTCAATGAGCGGAGCGGCTCGGCGGACCGATGTCTTCCGCGCGGGGGTAGATCTTGTGGCGGGGGACTGCGCGCAGGACCTGCTCCCGGCCCCAATCGGCCGTCTGGCGGAAGGCGTCGGAGCGGAGGAAGCTATAGAAGGCGTCGGGGTCGGACCACTCGCTCAGGATCGCGAACGAGTCGGGGTCGTCGACGCGCTGATAGAGATAGCTCGAGGTGTGTCCGGGCATCGTCCCGAGGAGGGCGAGCACAGCCTGGAATTTCTCGACAAAGAGGGGGGCTTTGCCGGGGAGGACGTCGTAGTAGAGGCCGACGGTCACCATGGGGTCGGGTCTTTCGGGGAAGGGGGTTCAGGACTCGGGCAAGTCGAGCCCGCGGTCGATCCAGCCGCCACCGAGGACGAGGTCCCCCTGGTAGAGGGTTACCACCTGGCCCGGGGTGACGGCAGGCTGGGGCGTTTCGAACCGGACGCGGGCCCGCTCACCGGGCAGGGGCTCGATGGTGGCGGCGACCGCCTGGTGCCGCGCTCGGATCTGTGCGAGGCAAGGGGTCGGACCCTCGGGGGCTGGCCCTTGCCAGTTGACGCGCGACGCCTCGAGGCCCCCCTTGTCGAGCGCTTCGCGGCGGCCGACGGTAACCGTCTTCGACAGTGGCTCGATCCCGACGACGTATCGAGGTTCGCCGACCGCAATCCCCAGGCCCCGGCGCTGGCCGATGGTGAACCCTTCGATCCCTCCGTGCTGGGCGAGCACCGTCCCATCCTCGTCGACGATCGCGCCTGCGCTGTCTCGCCCGGGGCGCCTTTGGTGCACGAAGTCGAGGTAGTCGTCGTTTGGGACGAAGCAGATCTCCTGGCTGTCGGGCTTGTCGTGGACGGGCAAGCCTTGCTCGCGCGCGATCGTCCGGATCTCGGCCTTGGGGTAGCCGCCGACCGGGAACAGCACGTGCGGCAACAATTCCCTACGCAGCCCGAACAAAACGTACGACTGGTCCTTCCCTCGGTCGGCTCCGCGCGCAACGCGCAGGCCGCCGTCCGGCGCCAGCGCCAGCCGGGCGTAGTGTCCCGTCGCCACGAAGTCGGCACCGACCTGCTTGCCGTACGCCCAGAGCTTGCCGAACTTGAGCCAGATGTTGCACAAGACGCAGGGGTTCGGCGTCCGCCCCGCGGCGTACTCGTCGGCGAACTGGTCCATGATCCGCGCGAACTCGCGCTCGAAGTCGAGCGCATAGAACGGGATATCCAGCCGGTCGGCCACGTTCTGGGCGTCCACCGCGTCGGTCGCGCTGCAACAGGTCTTGGCCCGGCGCTCGGCGTCCTCGGCGTGGGGGCCGGGGGGCCCGAACAGGCCCATGACCACCTATCCAAGCGCCGTCACCAGGTGCGCGGCCCCCGACCAGTCGACACCACCACTCATCGCCAACACGACGCGCTGACCCATCGCGGGAACCTGTTCCTCGCCGACTCACTGTGCATCTGCTTCGCGACCATCGTAGCCGCGGCGCGTGCGCGGCGGCAAGGTCCGTCACGTTGTGGGGCGAACCGTTCCCCCGTGGGTGGTCCGGCCTGAGCCCCTCGAACCTCCTCAAGTGGAGGAACCCGCGCAGCTTCCAGCAATTCAGGGTCCCAGCCCGAAGCTCGCGAGCGAACATTCCGAATGAATGGGGAGAGGCGTTCTCTCCCGGGTGTTCTCGGCTGCCCGAACACCGGCGCAACTTGCAGAGCGAACTTGCTTTAGCGTCAGCGTCATTCCATGCCGGCCCGCTCTTCCCAAAAATTCTGCCCTGGGATAGACTCCGCTCTCGGACCGGGTCCGGAAGAGGCGGCATCGCGGCCGGCTTCGCGACCAAAGGAGTTGGTCGGGCGAGCGTTGGGAAGGACTCCCTGGTTTATGCGCGAAGGTCGGCGGTTCGCGGCGGGGCTCGGGGCCGTGGTCATCTGCCTGGCGGGGTTGCCGGGCTGCGCCACCATGCGCAACAACGCCCCGTCACCCGACCTTCAGCCGTGCTCCGACGCGTTCATCGCCACCCGCGACGGCTGGCAGCTCGGCATGCGCCACATTCGCCCGGCCGTGCCCGACCCCAACAAGCTGCCGGTCGTCCTCTGCCACGGCCTGGGGCTGAACGCGACGTTCTGGACGATCACCGACAACCACCTCCCCGCGCAGCTCGCAGCGCGCGGGTATGAGGTGTTCCTGTTCGACTTCCGCGGCTCGGGCAACAGCAGCAAGGTGGGCCGCGTCGGCCAGATCAACGCCCGGCTGCGCCAGACCCCGTTCCTGGAAGTCGGCGAAGGGCGCTGGACCGTCGACGACATCGTCCACTACGACGTGCCGGCCGTCCTCGATTACGTGAAGCAGGAGACCGGCAGCGACCGGGTCAACTGGGTCGGTCATAGCCTGGGCGGCATGCTGATGTTCCCGTACCTGGAGCAGTCGCCCGACGCGGGCCGCGTGGCGAGCTTCGTCGGCATGGGAAGCACGATCACGATCGCCAACACCCCCGCGCGCGACATGCTGCGCGCCAATCGGGGCCTGCGCGTCCTGGCCCGAGCGCTCAGCCCCGGCCGGCTCGGGCGCCCGCTCATGTACGTGCGCTTCCCGGGCCTCGACCGGATCGACCAGTTCTACTACACGTCCGAAAACGTCGACAAGCAGACCGTCGCCCGCTTCTACGGCTACACGCTCGAGGACACGGGGCGCTCGGCGCTCAAGCAGCTCGACCCCTACCTCGAGTTTGGTCACTTCGTCTCGGCCGACCGCAAGACCGACTACGCCGTACTGCTCTCCTCAGTCACCACCCCCACCCTCATGATCGCCGGCGAGGCGGACAGCATGTCGGACATCCCCTCGACCGAACAGACCTACAACGCCCTGGGAAGCCCCGACAAGCTCCTGATGCGCTTCGGCAAGCGCGACGGGCAGGTGGCCGACTACGGCCACTGCGACCTCGTCTGGAGCCGCTACGCCCCGCAGGAAATCTTCCCTCCCCTGATCGACTGGCTCGACCGCCACCAGCCCATCGCCAGCCCGCAAGAATTGCCCAGTCCACAGAGGCGATGAAGAGCAGAGGTTTATCCACAGATGGACACAGATTAACACAGATTCGAAATGTGAATAACTTAGAAAACATTCAATTTCATAACATTTTCACACTTCAAATATTTATGTATTTCCATCTGTGTTAATCTGTGTCCATCTGTGGATAAACCTTTGCTCTTCATCTGTGGCCAAGCAAAAACGCCCGCAGGCAGATCTGGGACCAGGTTTCGAACCGTTCCGCCTGGTCGCGCAGCTCGGCCAGGGGGACGAAGCCGGGCTCGGCCAGGCCGTCCTCGCGGGGGGTGACGGCGGGGCGGGCGAGTTCGTAGAGGTGGACGACGCCCAGGTGGACCTGGCCCACCGGAGTGGAGTCGTCGTTGATCAGGCCGACGCGGCGGATCGTGCCGTCGCTGTCGACGGCGACCTCCTCGTCGAGCTCCCTGCGCAGGGCGATCTCGTAGGCGTCGAGCGTCGCGCGACCGTCGGCGTCGTCCTCGGCGACGTGCCCGCCGACGCCGAGCGAGCGCAAACGGTGTAGCCGGGCTTCGCCCTGCGACTTGCCTCGCGTGTAGCAAAAGACCGAGTCACCGCTCCGGAACACCACGTAGGGGATGATCTGCTTCAGCGACGGGTCTTCCTCGACTTCCGAGCGGGGCCGGAATGCCCCCATACCGGGGGCGAGCAGCGTGCTGAGGTAGCGCTCCGCCTCGTCGGAAAACCCCTGGAACCGCCCGAGCCGGTCGAGCTCAGCGGCGGGGACGACCAGGACGCGCTCGGAATGTGATGATTGGCTCATGTTTCGCAGCTCTCTTGCAGTGGGCCGATTCTTCGGCGACGCAGGCGGGCCGTTCGTGCCGGCACGATCACTATTTTATCGTCCCGCGGCCCCGCGGTCTTCGCTCCACCCCCTTGCGAACCCCTGGCGGCTCGGCCATTCTTGAGGCCAACTCCCCCGATGTCCCGCGAGACCCGCACCTTAGGAGCTCGATTCATGAGTCGCCGGACGAACCGTCGTGAATTCATCAGGACGACCACCGCGGGTGGTCTCGGCCTGTGGGTCGCTGCCGGGCACATGCCCTCGCTGGCCGCCTCGCCTAACGAAAAACTGAACATTGCCATCGTCGGCGTCGGCGGCATGGGCGGCAGCCACGTCAACGACGGCGAAGTGAAGAAGGAAAACGTCGTCGCGCTCTGCGACATCGACGACAACAGCCTCGACGGGGCCTCGAAGGTCCACCCCAACGCTAAGCGGTACCACGACTTCCGTGAGATGCTCGACAAGCAGAAGGACATCGACGCGGTGATCTGCGCTACCCCCGACCACTGCCACGCGGTCGTCACCGCAGCGGCGATGCGGCTGGGCAAGCACGTCTACACGCAGAAGCCGCTGACGCACACCGTATACGAAGCGCACGTGCTGTCGAAGCTCGCGGCCGCCAACCCGAAGCTCGTGACGCAGATGGGCAACCAGGGGCACTCGAACGAAGGGGCGCGCCAGGTGGTCGAGCTCGTCCGTGCGAACGTCGTCGGCCCGATCCGCGAGGTGCACGCCTGGACCGACCGCCCGATCTGGCCGCAGGGGATCACCCGGCCCAAGGAAACCCCCGACGTTCCCAAGCACGTCCACTGGGACCTCTGGCTCGGCCCGATGGCCTACCGGCCGTACAACCCGGCCTATCTCCCGTTCCGCTGGCGCGGTTGGTGGGACTTCGGCACCGGCGCCCTGGGCGACATGGCGTGCCACGTGGCCGACACGGCCTTCTGGTCGCTCGACCTCAAGCACCCGACCTCGATCGAGGCCAAGAGCGAAGGGGGGAACTCCGAGACCGCCCCGAACTGGAGCATCATCACCTACGAGTTCCCCGAGCGCAGCGGTCTGCCGCCGGTCAAGTTCACCTGGTACGACGGCAAGAAGTTCCCGCCCAAGGAACTGGTCGAGAAGTACGGGATCACCAAGACCTTCGAGAAGAAGGTCAAGGGGGAGGACGGCAAGGAGAAGAAGGTTCAAGAGACCGTCCCCGGCTACACCGACAACGGCTCGCTGCTGATCGGTGAGAAGGGGATGATCTACCTCGACGACGCCTACGGCGCCAGCTACAAGCTGCTGCCCGCGAAGGATTTCGAGGGATTCAAGCCGCCGCCCAAGACGCTCAAGCGCTCCCCCGGCCACATGAAGGACTGGATCGAGGCGATCAAGAACGGCGGCCAGGCCTGCTCGAACTTCGAGTACGCCTCGGCCCTGACCGGGATGGTCCTGCTCGGCAACCTGTCGATCCGCGCCGGTAAGAAGATCGAGTGGGACGGCCCCAACATGCGGGCGACGAACAGCTCGGAGGTGGATGAATTCATCCGGCCCGAGTACCGCAAGGGGTGGGAGCTGTAAGGGCCAGTGTCGGGTGCATGAAATGCATGGGTGTCTTTCATGCACCCGACAATTCATTTGCCGGCCGTGATCGAGATCGTCCCGCGGATGCGGACTGGCCGGGCCTCGCCGATGGTGATGTCGAAGGTCACATTCCGCTCCGGGGTCGCGGGGGACTCGGCGCCGGTCTGCATGACCTCGGTGTCGATCGTGCCTGGAGCCGTCGACGACACGACGGGAGCCTCGGGCGCCGGCGGAGGCGCTCCGTCCTCGACGGTGACCTGGCGGTAGGTCAGGAGCGTCCCCTTGGCTTCCTCGAGGGCCGTGAGCGAGATGTTGTAGGCGGTCTTGAACTGTGCGTCCTGGGCCACGGCGCTGGCGTACTGGCTCACGGCGTCGAGGTAGCGGCTGACCGGAATGCGGCCTTCCTCGTAGAACGTGCGCTGGGCTTCGAGACGCTGGGCGGCGGCTGCTCGTAGCCGTGAGGCGGTCTGGAGCTGCTTGTAGTTTGCGCCGGTTTCCAGGAAGAACCGGGCCAGCGAGTGGGTCGTCTGGTGCAGGACCTGCTGGAGGAACGCCTGCTGCTTCCGGAGGGTTAAGCGCGCCTGCGGGGCATCGCCCGTGAGCGCGGCGTCTTTCGCGCAGAGTCCCAGGCTCGATAGCAGCAGGGCGGGGCTGCGCGCCGCGAGGTATTGCAGGCCCGATGCGCAGACCATCATGCGCTGCTGGGCGATGTCGGGTTGCTCCTTCAACATGGTGGCCAGGCAGGTATTCCAGTCCGGCTTCACTTCCATCTTGATCGGAGGGGTGACCGGTATGATTTGCCGGCGATCGGCCGGGGAGAGCCCCAGCAGCTTCCTTAGCTGACACTCAGCCGTAATCGCATCGGAATTCTTGGATACGAGGTCGAGACGGAACTGTTCGAGCCGCTGCTCGGCCTCGGCGATGTCGGCAGCGTTGCCGCCGCGGCCAACTTGCAGCTCGTTCTGCTCGCGCTTGAGGATTTCGCAAGCAGTCTCAACGGCCCGCGCACTGGCCTCCTGCTGGACCTGCTGCTGGGTGAGGCTCCAGTATTGCTGTTCGATCGAGCGAACCATCGCCATCGTTTCGGCTTTGAACCGCGAGGGGGCGATGGCGCGGGTGGCTGGGGCGATCGTGACGTAGACCTGGCCATCCTCCTCGACGCGCTCGCAGAGGGTCCGCACGATTTCGGCGTTCCCTAGGCCGATGCGGACCGCTTCCGAGAGAGTCAGCTCCCAGCGCTCTCGGGGTGCCGGATCGGCGGGTTTTGCAGCAGCTCCCTCCGCGCTGAGAAGCGCGAGTGCCAGCAGGCCCATGACGGGATTCATGCGAGGATCTCCTTCCTTGAAGACCACACTCGGAACCAGAACGTCCCAGCGCGAGAGACCTCGCGCCGAGCGGGGGCCGCACGATACCGCCGATCGCGCCGGCGGGCAATGCGAGGAGTCGTGATCCGTGCGTGAGACGCGCCGATGCCGATGGGTTGCGGTGCGGGCGCTGGTTCAAACCGCGCGTTCGAAACGCGAAGGGCCGACCTCAGAAAGAGGGCCGGCCCCGGGAACGCCTGCGACCTGACTGGGAGAGAGATCAGGCAGGGAACGGATTTTGATCAATAACGGCCGCCACCGCCGCCGCC
>JARLIH010000236.1 GCA_031291845.1 Isosphaeraceae bacterium
CACGTTGCCTCGGGGCGAGATTGAGGAAGGGGTCGCGGCGGGCCACGATTACCCCGTGTTCGACACGCGGTTTGGACGTGTAGGTATGATGATCTGTTACGATGGTTTCTTCCCCGAGGTCGCACGCTCGTTGAGCAATGGAGGCGCGGAGGTGATCGCCTGGCCGGTCGCCGGCTGCAACCCCCTGCTGGCAGCCGCCCGCGCGTGCGAGAACCACGTTTATGTGGTGAGCAGTACGTACACCGATGTTTCCTACAAATGGACCATCTCGGCGATCTATGGCCAGGACGGCCGTCCCCTGGCGCAGACGTCGAAGTGGGGGACGGTGGCCGTCACGGAGGTGGATCTCGGCGCACCACTTCACTGGCAGAGCCTCGGCGACTTCAAGGCGCAGATCCCCCACCACCGGCCGCCGCTGTTGCCGGATCCTCCCGTACGATCCACCGAGGGGCCCCGCGGCAATTGACCTTCCCGTCTTGCGATGTTCGCCACCGTCTGACCCGAGCGCCCTTGAGGATCGTTGGTATGTTTGATCGCGCGATCGCTGCTTCTATTGTCGCACTGGCGCTGGCCGCCGGTTCCCCGTGCGGGGCGGCCGAAGGGGTGCGTGAGGTCGGGCCCAACACGGAAACGCAAACGTCGTCGGCCAACGTCGTGCCCGGCTCCCTTCACCTGGTCCACACCGCGCAGTTGCTGCCGCTGGACGCGGGCGGCGCGGTCCTCGCCCCGGGCCGGCCCGAGGCGCAGGTGGAAGCGGTGCTCGGTCAGTTGGACATGGTGTTGCGTGAAGCACGGTCGGGTGCCGATCGGCTGGTCAAGGTGAATGTCTACGTGGCCCGTCAGGACGTCGTTCCCGTTTTTCGCGGCGTGTTTGCGCGCTGGATGGCGGGCAAGGCGCGGCCAGCCATCGGCTTCGTCGTCGGTGCGCTGGCTGACCCGCGGGCGCTGGTGTGCGTGGACGCGGTCGCCGTCACCGGGGAGCCGCCGCGCATTGGCCCGGTATCGCGCCAGACTCTCACCGCGCTGGGCGGGCGCCGAACGGGAGCGCACGTCGCAACGCTCCCGGCCGGCGGCAGGGTGTATGTTTCGGGTCAGGCCGAGGCCGGCTCGGACATCGCCCAGGCGACACGAAAGACCCTGGCGGGGTTGCTATCCACGCTCAATCACCTGGGCCTTGGCAAGTCCCAGGTCGTCCAGGTCAAGTCCTTCCTGCAACCGATCGGCGCAGTGGATGCGGTGGAGCGCGAGCTGGCCGAGTTCTTTGGTGCGGGCGCGGTGCCGCCGCTGGTCTTTGTCGAGTGGCGCATGAGTGCGCCGATCGAAATCGAGCTGATCGCGTCGTCCGGTCGCCAGGATGGAGGTGAGGCGGTCGAGTACCTCACGCCGCCGCAACTCAAGGCATCGCCGGTCTTCAGCCGGGTCGTTCGGATCAACCGCGGCGACACGATTTTCGTCTCGGGTCTTTACGGGCCGTCGGACTCGAATGGAGGCCAGCAGGTCGAGTCGATCTTCAAGACCCTGCAAGCGGTGCTCGCTGAGGCCGGCGGGGACTTCCGGCACCTGGTGAAGGCCACCTATTACGTCACAGATGAAGACGCGAGCCGGGCGCTCAACGAGCTCCGGCCTCGCTTCTACGACCCGTCTCGCCCGCCGGCCGCGTCGAAAGCAACGGTCGCCGGTGTCGGTGAAGAGGGGCGGTCCGTCACGCTCGACATGATCGCGATCCCACGCCCCGGCGGGCGGTGACTGGGTGGGCGAAGAGCCACCGACGATTCCAGCCGTTGGCGAGGCCGCGAAACAGTATTGATGTGGGGTGGATGATATGCACCGGCGGAGTTCATGTACCCTACATGATGCGCCTGACACTATTCACGTGCCGGCTCAGTGCTCGTGTTTCGTATCGCGCGTTGCCTTCGGGGCCGCGTCCACCGCGCGATAGAGCTTGCCGAGCTCGAGCATCAGTTTTTCCAGCCGTGCGTAATAGTCGTCGGCCGCAAGCTTCACCTTCTGGTCCCGAAGCGCGGCGACGGCCACTTCGAGCTCGTCGCGCTTGTGCCGCACGTCGGCGGGCATTGCGCGCTCGCGGTCGCTGGGGATGAGGTGGAACTGGTGGGCGCGGAGGCCGTCGAGGGGAGCGCCGTCTTTTGCGCGGCGGGTCGCGCGGACGCCGCGGAACCACTCGGCGGGGGTGCCGAGGCGATCGCCGTTGTCGTCCAGGAGGGCGTGCTCGGTCGCCAGGCGCGACTGGGTGCGGTAGAACTCGTTGACGCGTCCGCTGGCGGTCAGGAACGCCTCGAGCAGCGAGACCTGGCCGTCCTTGTCGAGGTCGGCCTGGGGATCGCCGATGGATTCAGCCAGGTATTGGCCGAAGCGGGCGAAGTTGAGTTCGTGCCCGCTCTTCGTGGCGGTGGCGATCACGCGGTTGGGCGCTGACAGGCGGCTGAGGAACGGGCTGCTGCCGGATGAGCAGTCGAGGACCGCAACCGGGCGGGTGACCGGCTTCAGCCACTCGGCGAGGTCGGCGTCGGACACGTCCGGGCCGCGGAGGTTGAACTTGGCCTCGCGGCCGTCGAACGTGCCGTGCCCGATCAGGACGAGCCAGAGCGGTTCCTTGCCGGTGGCTTTCTCGGCGAGAGTCGTCCGCAGCCGTTCGCGGTCGGGGACGGAGCCTTCGGCGTCGAGACCGATGCGGACGACCTGGGCGGAGCCTTTCTGGGCGGCAGACTGCCACAGGTCGGCCCAGCGGCGGAACTGGGTTGTGTACTCGCTCGCGCCGGGGGCACCGACGACGATGACGACGCACGGCCGGTCTTCGTCGGCGGTGGCGGTGAGGCAGAGGCAGAGCGTGACGACGGTGAGAGTCACGGGCGTCCTTATCAGGCCAGGCCATTCACGCGCCGGAGGCCCCATTCGGCCGTGAGGCAGGCGATGGCGATCAGGAAATAGAGGGGTTGGTGCCATAGCGGGGAGGTCCAGGGCTCCGTGATCGGGGCGGCGCGCGAGGAGAGGCTCCTGACGAACGAATCGAGGTTCGCGCCGTCCACGAGCTCGCCGTGGGTCTGGGAGGCGATCGACTGCAAATAGTCGCGGTCGGGTTCGAGGCGTGCGAACTCATCGGCGGCGGGCTGAGCGGCCCAGCCGGCCTCGCGCTGGCCCACGGCGCTGCCGTCGGGGGCGGTCACAGTCGCAAGCACGCGGTATGGCCCAGGTTCTTTGGCGGCATACGTGGCGGCGTAGGCGCCGGCTTCGCGTCCGTCGGGGTCGGCGTCAAGCGTCAGGACATCACCCCCGGGCCGGGTGACCCGGAGGCTGACCTTGGCGTTGTCGAGCGGCCGGAACTCGGCGTCGCGCGGGCGGACTTGGATCTCGACGGCGGGCGCTGAGGCGTCCCCCTTGGGGCGGACGGCGATATCGACCCGTCCGGGCACATCGCCGACGAGCCAGCGCACGGTCTGGCGCCACGAGCGGTCGAGGTCGTCCTCGGCGAGGCTCTCGCGCCGGAGGCCCCAGCGCCAGAGGTCGCCGATCAGGAGGGCGGCGACGTGCCCCTTGCCGAACTGCTGCGCGACGAGTGCGGGGAGGTTCTGACCGGCGGCGTCGCGCACCTCGGAAAGGACGACCGCGCCCGGCTTCACGTTCCCAACGTGGCTCAACGTATGAAACGGCGTCATCGCCGCCAGCCGCCTGCGCTCGTCGTCTTCGGTCTTGCGCGTGCGCACCCAGGGTTGAAGCCAGCCCTCGCGGGTGAGCACCAGGTGGTATTCGCCGTCCCCTGGCGGATCGTCGCGGCGGTTCAGGTAGACCGGCAAGAGGTCGCCGACCGGCGTGCGGTCGTACTTGCCGTCCACGAACGAGTCGGGCCCGCCGAGCATCAAGAGCCCGCCGCCGCGGCGGCTCACGAAGGTGCGCAAGAGTGCCAGTTGGTCCTGCGTGAAGAAGCCCGCTTCGAGGTCGTCGAGGATCACGGCGTGATAGCGATACAGCTCTTCGATGGCCTTCGGGAACCCGTCGCGCAGCTCCACTTCGTCTTCGGTCCCGAGACGCACGAGGACCGGCTCGTCGTGCCGCTCGGCCGTCTCGGCGTCGGCGTTGTCGAACCCCTTGTAGAAGGGGGATGCCGTGCTATCGCGCGGGTTGCGGAAGTCGAACTTGGGCTGGCGATGGGCGATCCGAAGGAGGCCGACGAGCTGGACCTGCTCGTCGTCTTGAATCGCCCTGCGCAGGAACTTGAACTCCCAGTTGGGCCGCCCTCCCACGTAGAGCACGCGGTATGGGCCTCCCCCCTGGTCGACCACCACGAGGCGGCTGTTGTTCGCGAGCGTCTGCTCGGGGGACGCGGCGGCGTCGCTCTCCTTACCCTGTGACGGATCGGACTCCGCGAACGCCCGCACCTTGTAAAAGTGGATCCCCTTCTTGTCGGGGCGGAACTGGAAGCGGAAGTTGGTCGGCTTGCCGTCCCCCGAGGCCCTCGCCTCCAGGCGCTCGACGTCGTTGCCCGCCTCATCGGTAACGGCCGCGACGATCGTCTCGCCCGCGAAGCCGCTGGCCGCGACGTCGGCCCGCACGACGACCGGAGCCGACTCGAAGTTCGTCTGGCTGACTGCGACGTTCCGGACGCCGACATCCTTGACCGCGCTCCGCGAAGGGGGGACCACGGGATAGATCGGCGGGAGCTGCGAGCCATCGAGGTCCCCCGTGTCCGTCCGGTTTCCGTCCGTCACGAGCAACACCCCGGCGAGCGGCAGGCCGTGGAAGCGCCGGGCGAGGGCCGCGAGCGCGGTCGACAGCGAGGTGCTGGTGCCGTCGAAGGTCAGGCCCTCGAACCCGTCGACGGCCCGCAGGTGCGAATCGAAGGCGTAGCCGCGCACGTCGAAGTCCTGCCCCAGGCGGGTCCGCCACGGGGCGTCCTTGTGCAATAGTCCCCGGACCCACTCGCCGCGACTCGGGCCCGCGCGGTCGTCGCGTACAAGGAGGCTCTGGCTATTGTCCGCCAGGATCACGAACGCGTTCGCCCCCTGCTTCGGGCGCGAGCCGGTCAGGAGGGGTTCGACCAGGCTGAGCACCAGGACCGCGAACGCAATCCCCTTCAGCGCAGCACACACCGCCCGCACCGGGCCGGCGGCCCTTGCTCGTGCGTAGCTCCAGAGGATCAAGATCCCCGCAATCCCGAGCAATACCAGCGCCCCGGTGAGCCACCGGGGAGAGCCCCACACGAGGGACGGCAGCGTCATCGACCACCCCCCAGCCGCTCGTAATACTTGCGGACGCTCTCGGCGTATTGCGACGGGACGGGGTCGCGGTCGATCGGCACGAGGGCGTCCGGCGTCTCGCGCCGGCGTACCTCCTCGGCGATGCGGTCGCGGAGCTCACGCAGCGGGTCGGCGACCATGTCCTTGAGCTTCGCCCAGTCAGGCTCCTTGGCGTGCCGCTTGAACTCCTCGCGCTCCCCGCGCACGCGGTCGCGGATCCGAGCGGCCTCGGCGCGCATTTCGGGGTCCTGGATCAGCTCCTCGACGTCGCGCATCCGGTCGACCCACTCGCGGAAGCCGGCCCCGGTGATCGGTCCGCCGGGACCACCCCGGTTCATCCCTTCGAGCGCCCGGTTGAGCCCGTCTTGGCGGTTCGCGTTACCCCCGCGCGGGGAGCCCGGCGGGCCGGCTTGTTCCCCCTGGCCCTGAGGCGAATCGCCCTGTTGCTGTCCCCCCGCGTGCTCGTGCGCAGGCTGTTCGCCTTCGCGTCCCCCCGGTTGCCGGCCACCGGGTCCCGGCTGTCCCGGTTGCGGCTCAGCCTGTTGGCCCTGCGGCGGTTCGGGATTCGCTCGTTCACCGCGCAGGCCTTGCGGCCGCGGTCGCTGGCCGTTCGTTTGTGCTTTGCCTTGCGGGTCTTCTTTCGTTGGTTCGTCCGTACGACCGCCCTCGCTGGGGTCTTGGCCCTGAGAGCCGCGTGGTCGGGCCCCCTTTTCGGGGTCACCGCCCTGCCGCTGCGACGGTCTTGCGGCCTGTTCTTCGCGACCTGCGGGCTCGCGGCCCGTCGCCCGGGCCATTTCGCGGTCGACCTGTCCGGACAGTTCTTCCAGCTCGCCCTGCGCGCGTTTGAGCGCCGTCGTCTCGTCGCCGAGCACGCGTTCGGCCGCGCGTTCCACGCCTTCGCGCAAGTGCTGAATGCCTTCGCCCGCGCGCCGGGACGATTTCGCGGCGTCTTGCGGAACGCCGGCCTCGGTCAGTTGTTCGGCGACCTGGAGCGCGTCGGGAATCTTGCGCTCGTCCGTCTTCCGCACTGTGTCGAAGAGCTCCTTGGCCAGCAGCGGCTCCGACTCCTCCGCTTCCTGCACCGTCTTGCGCATGCGGTCGACGAGCTGTTCGAGCTGCTTTTCCTGCTGCTCGAGGCCCTTCTTGACCTGCTCCCGGTCCGCACCGTCGCGGAGCGAGCGCTGGGGGCGCTGGTTCCAGGCTTCGAGCTGCTCGGAGAGTCGCGCCTGGTCCTGGTCGAGCCGCCGGGCATCGCCGCGCATCTCGGTCATGTCTTCCGAGAACTGGTTCGACGATTGCTTGCGCAGGTCTTCCTTCAGTTCGTTCATCTGCCGCCCGGCGCGTGTGCCTTCGGTCAAGGCTTGCGCGACGCGTCCCTGTTCGAGCGCTTCGGAGGCCTGGCGGACGTGTTCGCGGCTTTGCTCCATCTGCTGCCTGGCTTCGGCCATCCGGTCGCGGTTCTCCTCGCGCTCCATGCGCTCGCGCAGCTCATCGGCGTCGCGGAGGACCTGCTGCTGCTGTTCGCGGAGCCGTTTGAGCTGGCGCTGGAGCTCTTCGCGGGCCTCGGCGTTCTTGGCCGCTTCGAGGGCGGACTGGAGCTCTTTCAGCCGATCATTCAGGTCGTTCTGGCGCTTGGCCAGCTCGCGGAGCCGGTTGGAGATCTGGCGATTCTCAGCCTGTTCGCGCTCGCGCTGGGTTTGCTTCTCTTGCTGCGAGCGGGCCGACTTTTGTTGTTCGTAGCGGTTTTCGTCGTTGGACAGCTCAAGCTGGTCGAGCTGTTGCTGCTGTGCGCCACCGCCGCCGGAACGGCTGTTGCGATTGCGGCGGGAGTTGTTCCGGATGACCTCGAACTCGCGTGCGCGCAGCTTCAAGAGCGCCTGGTACGCGGCCTGTTCGGCGGCGAGCGCGGGGGTGAAGGGAGCGATTGCGGTCTTGTCGACGGCCTCGGCCAGGTGCGTCTCCGCGTCGGTCATAAAGCGGGTTGCCTGGTCGAGGTTCGCCCTGGAGACCCGGTCGCGGAGCTGTCCGGCCAGTTCGCCGGCCTGTTCGATCGCGGCGTGCTGAGATTCCTTGAGGAGCTTCGCATCCGCGGCGAACTTCTCGGACGGCTTGGCGCCCGTCTCGACCCGAACCAGCTTCCACGTGCCATTAATGATCTGTTTCTGCAACTCCGCGAGCTTCTCGGCCTGCTGGGCGTTGCCGCCGTCTTGCTGTTCCTGTTCGGCCGAATTGCTGGGGGGCTGCTCCCCTTGGCGGAAGATTTCCTCGAAGTGACGGACCTCCGCGAAGTACATGTCGCCCGAGGTCCGCCTGGATTTGCCGTCGGGGCCGTAGTCCTCGGCCCAGAAGAAGTAGGTGACGAGCTGGTCGGGCGCGGCATGGAACGACTCGAAGTCGAGCACGTGCTCGGCCTGGACCGTGCGGGGGCCGGGTGTTCCGGCCTTGAGGACGACATCGCGATTTTCCTGTCCGGCCACCGCATAGCTCAGGCCGTGGCGGATGAGGCCGAAATCATCTTCCATCTTCGCCTTGAGCCGGAGCTCTTCCACGGGCGAGACCCGCATGTCGCGCCCGGGCTGGGTCATGGTGATGACGGGCACTCGGTTGCGGGTGACGTTCACCGCGAGCTCGGCCGGCAGCTTGTTGCGCCGGCCTTCGCGGTCGAGCAACTGGAGCTTGTAGCGCTGGGAATCGGCCAGGGTGAGCTGTGCGCGGTAGACGGGTTCCCCTTCCTGGACCGGTGCGAGGTCGATCGCCTGCCCCTTCTCGTCGAGAAGGCGGGCGGCCGCGACCTCCTTGTTGAGCCGGAACAGCAAGGTGGTCTTGGTCCCTTCGACGGCCGTGACGTGCCGGACGTCCTCGACAGTTTTTGCGGGGAGCGCGGTGTAGGCCGGGTAGTCGAGCTTGGCGTCGGTGCGCTGGAGCTCGGGGTACTCGAAGACGCGCACGTGATACGTTGGGCTGCGCCGGTCGTCGAACGCGACGTGATAGGCGAGGTCGGTGTTGACCGACTCCACGCGGCCGGCGAACGTGGGGTCTTCGAGACTCCGCGACATGCCGCGCCGGGCTCCGGCGTCCTTCGCGTCTTCGACGACGAGCTGCGCCTCCGCCGGCACGCGGCCGCCGAACCGGGCGACGACGAGCAGTGTCGATCCGCGCTCGAGCGAGACGTCGCCCGGATCGACCGCAATGTCCGCCAACGCACCCAGAGCGGCCTGCGCCGATCGCTCGGCCGCGCGTGAACGCGACTCGCGGACCAGGCCGACGAGGGTCAGAAGAAGAACGCCGAGCGCGACGGCATGCGCGAGCTCAGCGCCCCGGATCGCCCACGGCGAGACGATCGCCTCCCAATCCCGGCGCCGGCGGTGCCGGAGGGCCTGGCCGATCACCGCGGCCTGGAGGAACGTGCGGGCGCCCCCCGCCGAGGCCTCGTCCTGTTCGACAGCGGCCAGCAAGCCCGTCGCGAGCTCGGGGTGTCGCTCCTCGATCCGCCGGGCCACCCAGCGCGGGTCGCGTACTGACCGGTGCGCCAATAACCCACAGACGAGTGCCGAGAGCACCGCCACCGCCGCGCACGCCAGGAGGGAACGGCCGCCGAGGACCCAGGCGTTCCCGGGCTGTGACGCCATGAGCGAAAGAGCCGCGCACGCCGCGGACCAGAACAGCCAGCAGAGCGCCAGGCCGCCCCAGAACCGCACGCGCCGGTAGCGCTTGGCGACGCGTTCCAGTGCCCTTTGAAGGTCGGAGTTCATGTCGCGAGCGCCTCCGCACGGGGCTGTCTCACGCGCCCCGCGAGCCAGGTTTCGACGATCAAGACGAAGACCGCCGCGAGGATCAACCAGCGCCAGAGCTTTTGGCGGCCTTCAAGCTCGGCGTTGTGCATTTGCCGGAGGTGCGCCGGGTCGCGCTGACTTCGGCTCGGGCTGGCCAGGCGGCAGCCGAACTGTTCGAGCGTCTCCGCATGCAAGGGGGCGGTCTTGCTCTCCGCCGGGTCGAGATTGACCGCGAACGACAGAGCCCCTGCGAGGCCTTCGACCGTGTACACGCCGGGTTGGTCCGTCTCCGCGAACACGGTGCTCCCCGCCTTGAGCCTC
Source organism: Isosphaeraceae bacterium (assembly GCA_031291845.1). Lineage (GTDB taxonomy): Bacteria > Planctomycetota > Planctomycetia > Isosphaerales > Isosphaeraceae > DAIDJG01. The sequence continues at coordinate 9,344 of JARLIH010000236.1, forward strand.
ACCACAGCGCCGTCCGGTTTGTGCACCACGAGCTCCTTGGCCGCGCCGTCTCCGCCCGGGAGCGGCACGCGGTCGAGCACGTGATAGTGCGCTGAGGCCAGGGGAGCGGAAATGCCGGGCTCCAGCAGCCCGGCCAGTAGCGGGACGAACTTCGACGACCGCGCGAGCTGGCTATCGCTCGGATTCCAGCCGCTCGTCAAAACATAGACCCGCCCCTTGCCGACGACTTTTTCCACGAGCGCAGGGTCGCCGTTCTCGAAGCGGGCGAGGATCCTTGCGTCGCCGAGCGCGTCCGCCGGGAGCCGGCGATGCTTCCAGAAACGAATCTTCGTGAAGTCATTGAACTGCGCATTCGAGAACGGGGCGAAGAGGGGGTGGTCAAAGGCGATCTCGCCCAGCAGTGCGTCGCGCGGTCCCTCCCCCTCGTCAACCTCCTTCAGAGGGCAACTCGCCAGCGCTGCCAGTGTCGTCACGGGTCCGGGCGCGCCCAGCACGTACAGCAGCGTGCCCCCGCCGTCGACATAGGCCTTGAGGCGCTGTGTGTTCTCGGGCGTGGTCTCCGTGCTCAGGACGACGAGGCGCACCGAGCGGTCGAGCTGCGCGAGCGCGGGGGGCGGCACCGCCTCGACGCGCACGCTCGACCGCGCCGTGTCCGTAAAGACGCGCCGGAGGTAGTACAAAAGGCCGGCGGCGTCGTCGGCCTGATCGCGGCCGACATAGAGAACGGTCGAGTCGCTGCGCGTCTCCGCGGCGGTGTATAGAACGTTGTCGAACCCTTCCTGGTCTCCCTCAAGCCGCAATGTCGGCTGCGTCGTCCCGTCGGCGGGCCGCGGCACACTCACCGCGCGGCTCTCGCCCGGCGGGACGTAGACCGCCGCCGGCTTGCCCGTGCCGTTCCCCTGGCCATCCACCCAGCGCAACTGGAACGACTCTTGGCGCGAGCCTGCGTCGTTGGCGACGCGCACGCGCAGCCCTTGCTTTGCGTCGGCGGGCTCCGCCTCAGGCGAGTCGGCCAGCCACTGCAACCCCGCGTTCGATCGGTTCTCCGCAACCGTCTTCAGCTCGAGCCCCACGTCCGAGGGCCACTCGAAGTCGCCGAGGGCGTCGAGACGGCTCCCCTGCTGGAGGTCGCTGATCAAGACGATACGACGCGGCATCCGGCCGGCCTTCTCGCTCGCGTCGGCGACTCCCTCGATGGCGCCGATGGCGTCGATCAGGGCCTGGTCCAGACGCGTGGAGGCCCACGTCGGCGCTGTCCGGTCGAGCCGCGCTTGCGCGACAGCCTGCCGGCGCGCGGGGTCGAGGGCCGCGGCTTCCTCGAAACCGAGGAGCGGTCGCGTCGACCCGTCGAACGCGAAGACGGCGACCTGGTCGCCCGGCCGGCATTCGGCGATCGCCTGCTCGGCCAGCGTCTTGGCACGCGGCCAGAGGTCGCCCCGCCGCATGCTGGCGCTCGTGTCGATCAACACGGCGACCCGTTGCCGCTCGACGTCGCCGAAGTCGAGCCGCGCGGCCTGGCGGAGGAACGGCCGCGCGAACGCAAAGGCCAGCAGGCCGAGCGCGGCGGCTCGCAACAGCAGCAGCCAGAGGTTGTCCAGCCGGCTTCGCCGCGTGAGCCGTGGGGGCGTCGGGGCGAGGAACATCAACGAGCTGAACGGCACCTCGCCGCGGGGCGACCGCCGGATCAGGTGAAACACGACCGGCGCAGCGATCGCGAGCGCCCCGAGGATGTAGAGCGGCGTGAGGAAGCTCATCGCCTGCCCCCCTGCCCCGGTGCAGCCCGGCGCCCCGGGCGCCGGGCCCGCCGTAGCCGCGCTTTCAACAGGTCGAACAGAACCAGCTCCAGCGGCCGGTCCGTCGTGATCGACTCGTATTCAATGCCGAGGTCGACGCACGTCCGCTCGATCTCCGCCGCATGCGCGCCGAACCGCCGCAAGTACTCGCCGCGCGCGGTCTCCGGGTCGACGTAAAGCTCCCGGCCCGATTCCACGTCGCGGAACATCGCGGGCGACTCGAACGCGAACCGCACCTCCGCGGGGTCGAGGACCCGCAACACGATCACGTCGTGCCCCCGCGTGCGCAGGTAACCGAGCCGCGAGCGCAGGGCATCGGTCGGCGCGAGGAGGTCGGAGATCAGGACGATCAACCCGCGCTTCCGCACCGTCGCGGCGATCTGTTCGAGCGGCTCGGCCAGGTTCGTCGCCTTCCCCTGGGGCTCGCGTTCGAGCGCTGCCATCAGCCGGCGCAGGTGGCCCGGGCGGTAGCGGGGAGGGATGTACTCGGTGATCCGGTCCTCGAACTCGAGCAGCCCCACGAGGTCGCGCTGGAGGGTCAGGAAATAGGCGATGGTGGCCGCCGCCGTGCGCGCGTAATCGCTCTTGCTGTAGGCGCCCGAGCGATAGCCCATCGACCGGCTCGTGTCGAGCACGAGATAACAGCGCAGGTTCGTCTCGTCCTCGTACCGCTTCACGTAATAGCGGTCCGAACGCGCGAACAGCCGCCAGTCGAGGTGGCGCGGGTCATCGCCGGGAGTGTATTCGCGGTACTCGCTGAACTCGACCGAGAAGCCGTGAAACGGGCTGCGGTGCAGGCCCTTGATGAACCCCTCGACCGCCACCCGTGCCCGGACTTGCAGGCTCTTGATCCGCATGAGCGTCTGCGGATCGATGAGCGACGCCCCCGGCCGGACCGGCGAGTTGCCTGGGCGCGGGCTTGCTCCCGGAGTTGAGGGGCGATCGGGTGCGGCCATCAGTGCAGCGGCCCTTTCACGTGTTCCAGCAGACGGTCGATGACGGCGTCAACGGTGACCCCGTCCGCCTCCGCGCGGTAGCCCAGCAGGATGCGGTGGCGGAGTGTGGGATGGACCAGTGCGCGCAGGTCCTCGGGCGTGGCGTGGAACCGCCCCGCGAGCAAGGCCCGCGCCTTCGCCCCCAGGACGAGCGACTGGCCGGCCCGGAGCCCCGCGCCCCAGCTCACCCAGTCGTTCACGAAGTCGGGCGCGCCGGGGCCCGGGCGGCTCGCCGCCGCCAGGCGCACGGCGTGGCGCACCAGCTCCTCGGCGATCGGCACCTTGCGGACGACCTCGTGGAACCGGAGCACGTCCCGGCCGTCGAACAGCGGCTCGATCGGCTCCGACCGGCGTGACGTGGTCTGCTTGACGACCGCCACCTCGTCGTCCTCGGGCAGGTACTCGACGATCACATTGAACATGAAGCGGTCGAGCTGGGCTTCGGGGAGCGGGTACGTCCCCTCCATCTCGATCGGGTTCTGCGTGGCGAGCACGAAGAACGGCTCTTCCAGCGGGTAGCGGACGCCGGCCGCCGTCACCTGGTGCTCCTGCATCGCTTCCAGCAACGCGGCCTGCGTTTTCGGCGGCGTGCGGTTGATCTCGTCGGCGAGGATCACGTTGGCGAAGAGCGGCCCCTTGACGAACTGCATCCGGCGGCGACCGTCGCCGGTTTCTTCGAGGATCTCGGTACCGGTGATGTCTGCCGGCATCAGGTCGGGCGTGAACTGGATGCGCTGAAATTTGAGGTGGAAGACCTGGGCGATCGTCCGCACGAGCAGCGTCTTCGCGAGCCCCGGCGCCCCCGTGATGAGGCAGTGGCCCCCCGCGAAGAGGCTCACCAGGAGCTGGTGGGTCGCTTCCTTCTGGCCGACGATCACCTTCGCGAGCTCGCGCTCGATGCGGCCTCGGCTCTCGTGGACCTTCTCGACGGCCAGGCGTTCGTCTTCGTAGGCATCGACGTCTTCGGGCACGACCGCTCCTTTCGAGCCAGTATTTTGTAGGGGCGGGTTTGAAACCCGCCTTTTGCTAATCTTCCTGGAAATTGTCCATCAATATTCGGTTTATTAATAATCTCAGAATTATCAGGGCGGGTTTGAAACCCGCCCCTACGACACATAACAGTACGAACCGTTTGGCGTCAGTGCGTCATGGCATAAGTGACGATATTGATCCCCATCGGATACGACTTCTTCTCCGAAAACTCGTGGAAGTATTCGGCGTCTTCCCCTTCGCGTTCCCAGCCGTCGCCCAGGTCGGTGTTATGGCAGATGATCGCCATCAACCGCCCCTTGTCGTCGGAGATCCCCTTGTAGTGAACGGTGCGCGTGTCGCCTCCGTGATAGGGCTCCCAGGTGACTCCGGTGTTCTGCCACGAGTGGATGCTCGGCACCTGCGGACGTTCCTTGAGGCGGTAGACGCAGTGGAAGATCTCGTGCGTCAGCGGCAGCTCTTCGGGCTCGCGGTCGGGAAAGACGCGCTTGATTTCGCGGTAGAAGTTCTCCCACTGGTCGTCGCCCCAGAAGTCGTCGACCATCAGGAAGCCGCCGTTCAGGAGGTACTTCCGAAGGGCGACGACGTCTTCTTCGGAGAACGAGAGCGAGCCCGGCTCGATCATATAAAGGAAGGGGTAGTCAAACAGTTTTTCGTCCGTCAAACGGAGCGAGATGGGGTCCGGGTTCACCTTGAGCGAGGTCAATTGCTGGAGGCGGAAGGAGAAGTTCAGGTCACTGTCGGGCCAGTCGGTCGCCCAGGACCCTCCTCCGCCCCAACCACCCCGGCGCCGGCCTCGGCCCCAGGCGGAGTCGTACTCAACGCGCACGAAGGTAAAGACGTCCTTCTTGAAGTGTTCGTCGACTTTCCAGTTCGGCACGCCGACGCGATCGTCGGGGATGCGTCCGGGCGGGCGTCGGGGGCGGAAGGGGTACTGAGCCAGGGAGACGCCGCAGGCGAGCGCCAGGAGGCAGGCGGCGAGGGCGACGCGTTTTCTCGTCATCGAGGTCTCCCGTGGAACGGCGGCTTTCAACGACTCCCGGCCGGAGGCGGTTTTTCGGGTTCGGTCAGTTTGAGCAGGAGCCGGTGGGCTTCCCGGAAGCGAGGGGCGTCTTCGAGGGCTTTCAACACCTCGCGACGGGCTTCGCCGGTCTTGCCGGATTGCGCGAGCATCTTGGCGAGGCGGAAATGCACGTCGGCCGGGTCGGTTTCATCGAGCAGGGCGAGCGCGCGGTAGGCCGTCAAAGCCTCTTCGCGGTGGTTCAGGTGCTCGGCCGCGCGGCCGAGCGCGCGGTGCGGGATGGGTGTGAGCGGGTTGACCGCGAGCATGCGGCAGGCGTTGCGGGCCACGCCTTCCCAGTCGCCGGCGGCCTCGTCGAGCTCGATAAGGCGGAGGTAAGCTGGCCCCGCGCTGCCGTCGCGCGTGGCCAGGTCGTCGAGCACTGCGTGCTCGGCCGCCTTGTCGGAGAGCCGCTTGGAAACCGTTGCGAGCAGCACGTAGGCGTTCTCCGCTCCGACGTACTCGGGATACATCCGCTTGACCTGCTCCAGCACGTCCTTGGCCCGCGACCACTTCTCCTCGGCGACCAGCCGGGCCCCGAGACGCCTCAGCCCGGGAAAACTTTTCGGGTGCTTCTCCAGCCACGTCTCGATCGCCCGTGAGTCGGCATCGTCGGGCAGGTCGGGTTCTTCCCAGGTGGCCTCGGGGGCGACACTCTCCGCCCGCTGCCGTGCAAAGCGCGCGAACTCACCATCCAATTGATCTAGCGTCAAATGCGTCCGCTTCGGCAGCGCCTCGTTCAAAGCTTCCCCTGTACCGAGGTCGTCCAGCAGCGCTTTGAGCGTTTCCGTCCCGAATCGCTGGACGAGGTACTCCACGGCGAGCGCTGATTCGAAGTAAGCGAACTGGATGTGCAGCCCGGACTTCGGGGCCAGGAAGGCCGAGCTCAGCCGGCTGAGCGGGGTGAAGTCCTCGCCCAACAGCATTTGCCGGTATTGCGGGCTCAGCGAGCTGCCCCATGCGGGGTCTTGCTGCTCTTCTTCGTAGACGGAGATCCCTTCACTGAGCCACCGCGGCATCTTGTTGTGCGTCTTCGAGAGCGTGACCACGTGGCAGAACTCGTGCCACAGGACGGCCTCCCAGTTCGCCGGGTGCTCCCCCTGCGAGGCCGGGCTGTTGGCCGTGATGACGCGGCCGAAGCAGACGCCGAGGAAACCCTCCGCGCCGGGGAGCCCGAAGGTCCGTACGGCGAACTCCTTCTTCTGCGGGAAGATCTCGACCACGACCGGCTCGTTGACCGTGACGCCGTACTTCGCGCAGAGCGTCTTCCGCGCCCGGCGCAAGAGCGCGAGCACGCGTTCGCCGTAAAGGTCGGCCTCGCGCGGGTCCATGCGCAGCAGGAAGCCGTCGGCCTGGAGCGTGCGGAAGCCGGCCAGCCGGTCGTGAAGGGTGACCAGGTTGTAGGCGACGACGTTGTAACCATCCTTGGCGAACACCTCGTTGGCGATCAGCCACCCCTCGGTCTCCTCGCCGAGCCGGAGCAAGTCCTCGCAAAGCTGGACCTTCGCCGGCAGGTAGTCGGGGTCGAGCGCCAAGGCCTGGCGCTGGCGTGCGGAGCCTTCGGCGAAGCGGTACTTCTGCGATAACTTGCGGCCGATCAGGTGGTCGACCTCCGGGTTCGCGGCCCATGGCTTGAGCGCTGCTTCGTGCGCCGTGGCTTCGCCGGCCGGGTCATTCCGCAGGTGTGCCAGCACGGCCCGGTAAGCCCACAGACGCGGTTCCCCGGGGTTTACCGCGGAGGCCTGTTTGAGCGTCTTGTCGGCGTCGGTATAACGCTCGGAGTCGATCAGGTGATCGGCCCGGAGCAGCAGCGAGTCGACGTGCGAAGAGTTGATTTTCAGGGCCTCGTCGAGCTCTTTCTCGAACCCCGCGCGGTCTTCGGCGGCGTACGCGCGAGCGAGCAGGTAATGGTATTGGGCTTCGGTCGCCGCCTCTTTCGGCGCCTTGCGGAGCGTCTCGGCCGCGAGCGCGTAGTCCTGCTTGGCGAGGGCCAGCTCGGCGGTCGCGAAGTAAGCATCGAGCAGGTCGGGCTGCTCCTTGACCGCGACGTCGTAGAACTGGTCGAGCACCTTCTTCGAGTCCGCGCCCCGGGCGAGGAAGAACCGGCCCAGGACGATCCGGTTCTCGGGCGTGTCGTAACGCCCCGGGGCGTTGGCCACGAGCTTCTCGATCGTGTCCAGGGTTTCCTTCACGTCGGCGTCGCGCCCGTTCGCGCGGTACACCGCGCGGCCCAGCCACTGAAGCGCAACGCTGGCGGGGTAGCGATCCAGGCCGTCTCCGAGCGAGATGAGAGCGGCGTCGGCCTTGCCCCGCGCAAGCTCCGCCTGGATCTTGAGCCGGTACCAACGGTCCCCCTGGGCCCCGGCTTCGAGCTGTTCGGCCGCCAGCCGCGCGCAACCGTCGTAGCGGCCGGTGCGCAACAGCTCCTCAACGTCTTCGAGGTCGGCGCCCGCGCACCAGCCCGGAAGAGCAAGCAATAAGGACAGGACTGTGAAGAGGCGGGAGACGCCTCGAGACGGGGCGGTTTGAGGTGGGGAGCCCTGCCGCCCGGCGCGTGTGAGCATGAGACCCTTCCCTTGGGCCGATCGGAACCGGCGTTCGGACAAGGGTCGATTATAGTCCGACTCCCAAGGGCGCAGCCAAGCCCTTCCGGAAAACTCGCCGAACGATCCCAACGTCCAACGGCCGTGTCCCCCCGGCGCCTGAGAATATCACGCTTCGATTGGCCGTGGCTGGCCGTTGCGGCTGGGACGCCCTACGGCGGCGTCGAACTGGCGACACGCCGCGCGGGTGAAGAGGCAAGCCGCGATCAATTGGGTCGTCGTCCCCACAAGCCACGTGGCCAAAATCATCCGGGCGCCTTCCCCCGTCTTGACGGCCGAACCGGCGAGCTGCGGGAACGCGCCCGAGTGAAGCGCGGCGTGGACGTCCTCGTACGACAGGAGCGATGCCCACGTCAGGAACGACGGCGAGCCGGCCCCGAACAGGACGCTGCCGGTCTGGTCCGGGAGCACCACGAGAACGACGCCGCTTACCGCCAACGCGAGCGCTGCGAGCGCCGCGCGGCCAACGGCCTTGTCGCGCGCAGGCGACCAGAGCGAGGCGTACGTGCCGATCGCGGCGAACAGCCAGCTCGAGACGGCAAGCTCTATGGCCGCCGCGAGGAAGCCCACCGGGTGCAACGCGCCGGTCAGGAGGCCGGCGACCCAGACTCCGATCATCCACGCGGCGCACTCACGCCCGCGCCAGAGGGCGCCGAGCATCTTGGCCCGAACGATCTCAGCGCCGCTCAAAGGTGTAGAAAGCAGTCCGAGCCAGGTGTCGCGTTCCCGCTCGGCCGCGATTCCCTCGCCCGCAGCTCCGGCGACGACCAGCACGACGATGAAGCTGAACAGCGCAGAGGCTTGCCGCAGGACGATGTTGAACTCGAGCCGCGCCTGCCCCGGCGACGGCCCGCTGCCGTAGGGGGACAGCTTGTTGACGATCAGCCGCGCGACGGGATGCACGTCGGGCATGCGGGACGCTTCCGGCGACGCCACGTATCCGCGCTCGAGCAACTCCGAGAACGCGGGAAGGGCGAACCACGACGTCGCCACCGCCAGGGCAAGCACAAAAGACGCAGAGACGATCGCGGCCATCAGCAACTCGCCGTCGCTGACTCCCCGGGTCGAATGGATCTCGTTCCAGAGGATCGGATCATCCCCGCAAGGGGGCCGTTTGCGCCGCCTCGTCCGCAGGGCGCGGAGCAGCAAAGCCCGTCCGTCGCCGTCGTAGATGGCCCGCGAAGCCGGACGGAGACGTCGCGAGGCGCCGACAATCAGAATGACAGCGACCGGCATCTGCAACGCGATCATCCGCAGGACTGCTCCTGGGAGCGAGGCCCGGCGCACGAGGCCCCCGAGGTGGGTCACGATCACGAACGGACTGCTGTCGAGGACCCAGAGCATCGGCGGGATGACCCACCGTGCGGCGGCCGGCCAAGCACGGGCGAATACGGCGACGACGACGCCGGGCAGGAAGAACCAGGCACCCATCACCAACATCGTGAACCCGACGGCCCGGCGCGCCGTGCTCGCGCCGGCCGAGACTGCGACCGAGAGCGCGGCGAGCGCGAGTGCGGTCGAAGCCAGGGCCCCCGCGGCGAGCAGCGCCCACCGCACGTCAATTCCGCCGAGGTAGATCACCAGGACGAAGATCGGGACAAACAAGAGAAGGTAGAAAAAGAGACGGGCGAGGCCGGCCACCAAGGTGCCGAGCACGATCTCCGTCGCGCTCAACTGCGTTGCCAGCAGGGCATCGAGGGTTTTCCGGTCCCGCTCCACCGCGATCGCCGGCGCCACGAGGGTGGGCACCGTCCCCAAGACCAGCGTCACCATCAGCCCAAAGACCAGGCCAAACACGGTCAGGCCGAACGCCTTCGCGCCCCCGATCGTCGTGCGGTCCCACGCCAGGTAGTCCCACCCCCCGGCACAGATCCCGATCAGCGCCGTTACCGCCAGGGCCAGGCCCACCCGGCCGCGGTAGGTGTCCCCCCGCCGCGCCTGGGCGCACAGCTCGCGTCTCAGAAAAGGCCCCAGCAGCATGTCCGGCGTCCAGGATGAGTGGGTTCTAAGACAAGTGTAAAACGATCGGTATTATGGGCCCGTCGCTACGGCGTACACAAGGGCCTGCCAACTTTACAGGGGGGTAGTCTCGTGCTACGCTCGACCATGCGAGCATGTCGTGTCTGAGCCTTCCCGGGGCGACTCCGATGAGCAGCCAGGCTTCCGTTCAATCCGTCGATGCGCTCAAGGAGTTCCGCGTTGCGCTGGCGCTCTTTGCCGACGACGTCCTGGGGGCCCTGGGCGGAGTCGAGATGGAGGCGAAGCGGACGGCGCAGTGGCTCCAGCACGACCGTCGCACGTACTGGCAGGACCAGATCAAACGGCGGCGCGAGGCGGTTTCCCAGGCCCAGGCCGAGGTGTTTCGGCGCAAACTACAGAAGACGGCCGACAACACGCCGGCCATGAGCGAACAGAAGGAAGTGCTGCGGCGGGCGGAGGCGAGCCTGCACGAGGCCGAGCTGCGGGCGGCCCAGGTGAAGAAGTGGGAGCCCGCATTGCAACACGCGATTCTCGAATATCATGGCAGCATCCGGCGCATCAAGGACCTGGCCAGCGGCGATGTCCCCCGGGCGGTGTTCGCCCTCGAACGAATGATCGACGCCCTCGAGGCCTACTTCCGCGTGGCGCCGCCGTCGGGCGCCGGTGGGCCCTCGCCGCTGGAGTCGATCGTTGACTCGATCCTCGCGGCCGAGGCGAGTCCGTCCCCGTGTGAGGTTCCCGAGGAAACGAGTGCCGCCGAGGCCGGAACCGCAACGTCGCCCGACGACGCGCTGGCAAGCGCTGCGGATCCCGAGTTACCGGCTTGAGCGGGTGAACGCGCCCGGACGTTCACCGACCGATTTCCTTCAAGCAAGGCGCAGACGCAATGGCCAACGCGAACGTCGTCGCGGGTACGAACCGGCTGAGGCACGCGATCAAGGCGCTCCAGGACAACTGGGTCTTGACCGAAGCCACCTGGAACGACTCGGTGCGACAGCGGTTCGAGGAGCGTTATCTTGCCCCGCTGGACCCGGCCGTGGGTGCCGCCGTGATCGGCATGCACAAGCTCGCCGAGGTGCTCGACCAGGTCCGCCGCGACTGTACCGACCGGAGTGAGAAGCTGTGAGCACCGTCGAGGAGACGTTCCCTTCCGCGTCGGCCCCCCATCAACCCCCCAACACAAGCACGGACCTGATCCGGCAGGAGCGCGACGCGCTGCGGGCCGTGCTCCGCCTGGTGTCGGAGCGCGCCGCGGCCGAGGCCGAAGTCGAGCGGACCCGCGCCACGAGCGACGCGCACGCCGATCGCGAGTACCAGGAAGCGCGCACGACCCTGGCCGAACGGTACACAGCACTCAAGGAGTCGGACCGCAAGGCCGACGAGACACGGCGGCGTGCCGCAATTGACGCGGCAATGTCCGGCGAGGCGGAGGCAAAAGGCGAGTTCGCGAAGGCAAGCCGCAAGATCGCGGCCGAGTTCGACGTGACCCGCGATCGGGCCCGGCAGGAGTACGCCCGCGAAAAGGCCGAGGCCGCCGCGGCGTTCGACGCCGCCGAGAAGTCCGCCCTGGCCAGGCACGCGCAGGCCGTTGACCCGATCAACAAAGCGACGAGTGTTATCGAGTCGATGCGGGCTCGCCTCGCGGCGGTGTTTGCCGAGTATCAGAAGTTCGGCCTGGTCGAACGGCCCTCGACGCCGACCCGCGAGACGTACAAGACCGACGACCTCGCGGGGCTCTTGATCGACCGCCTCACCAAGCTCGGGCCTTCGCTCAAGCTGCTCGAAGAGCTGCTGATCCCCCGCGCCATGAAAGGCCGGCGCTATCTTTGGCTCTTCGCCTTGAGTTTCGTCGTGCTGGCCATCCCGCTGTACATGGCGCTTCAGAACGTCACCAGCGTTGCGGTGGCGGCTGGCGGCGCCATCGCACTCGGGTTCTTCGCCCGGTCGCGGCTCTACGCGCTCTCCAAGCTCCAGGTCAGCCGGCTCTATGACCCGATTTTCCAGTCGCTCGTGGACGCCGACGCGCTCGCCGCGCACTGTCGGTCGCTGGCTGCCGAGGCGCTCAAGAGCGAGCGTGCCAAGAACGCCCAGCGCCGGGATTCCGACTTGCAAAAGGCGAAGGAGAAACACGCCCAGACCCTGTCGAACGGAGAGAACCTGCGCGACGAACGCCTGCGCAAGATCAACGAGGTCTACGCCCAGCGTCAGGTCGAGATCCAGACGAAGCAGCAGGTCGACGTGCGCGAGGCCATCGACTTCTACGAGCGGCGCAAAGCGGAGGTCGAGTCGCAGTCGGCGGCCAGCATGCGGCTGCTCGACGAGAAGTACCGTGCCGCGAAGGAGAAGATCCGCGCTCGCCATGAAACGGCCTGGGGCGAGATGGCCCGAAGCTGGCGCGACGGCATGGCCGTCGCCCGGTCCGAGCTTGATGACGTGATGAGCGCTGTCAACGTGTTCGGTCCCCGCTGGGACGACCCCGCCTGGAACGACCGCCCGTTCCCGCACACGGTGCCGCCGGCCATCCGGCTCGGCGAGGTCCGGCTCGACCTGGCCACGCTGCCACAGGGGACCTCGTCCGATGCGCGCCTGCGGGACGGGATCCCCACGGAGTTCACGTTCCCCGCGCTCATGCCGTTTCCCGAGCGGGCCAACCTCCTGATCGAGACCTCGGCCGAGGGACGCCAGGCCGCGAACTCGCTGCTGCAAGCGGCCATGCTCAGGCTGCTCACGAGCTTGCCGCCGGGACAGGTGCGCTTCACGATCATCGACCCCGTCGGCATCGGTCGCAGCTTCGGTGCGTTCATGCACCTCGCCGACTTCGACCCGGCCCTCGTCACGCAGCAAGTCTGGACCGACGCCCGGCAGGTCGAGGAACGCCTCGACGACCTGGCGGCCCACATGGAGCGCGTGACGCAGAAGTACCTTCGAAATGAATACGCGACGATCGGCGAATACAACGCCGTCGCCGAAGAGGTTGCTGAACCGTACCGGGTGCTCGTGATCGCGGACTTCCCGACGCATTTCGATGAGAAAGCGCTGGCACGTCTCGCCAGCGTTGCCGCGAACGGGATCCCGTGCGGCGTGCTGATCTTCGCCGCGGTCGTGCGCGATCGTCCCATCCCGGCCGGTTTCTCGCTCGACGACCTGCGCCCCAGCGCGGTGAACCTGGTGTGGGAGGAGGGGCGGCTCGTATGGCGAGACGCCGACTTCGGCCGTTACCCGCTCGCCCTCGACCCGGTGCCGCCCGCCGAATTTGCCAACCGCTTGATCCAGCGCGCGGGGGCGGCCTCGCGCGACGCGAAGCGCGTGGAGGTCCCCTTCGAGTTCATCGCCCCGCCGCGCGACGCGTGGTGGAGCAAGGACAGCCGCGCGGGGATCGACGTTCCCCTCGGCAAGGCCGGCGCGACGAAACGGCAGAACCTGACGCTCGGGCAAGGCACGTCCCAGCACGTCCTCCTCGCCGGCCGTACCGGCTCGGGCAAGTCCTCGCTGCTCCACGCATTGATCACCAACCTCGCGCTCAACTACAGTCCGGATGAGGTCGAACTTTACCTGATCGACTTCAAGAAGGGGGTCGAGTTCAAAGTCTACGCAGCGCACGAGCTGCCGCACGCGGGGGTGGTCGCGATCGAGAGCGAGCGCGAGTTCGGCATCAGCGTGCTCCAGCGGCTCGACACCGCGATGCGCGAACGTGCGGACCTCTTCCGCGACACAGGCGTGCAAGACATCAACGGCTATCGCAACGCACCCGGCACGCCCCCCCTGCCCCGCTTGCTCCTGATCGTGGACGAGTTCCAGGAGTTCTTCGTCGAGGAGGATAAGGTCGCCCAGGAGGCGACGCTCCTGCTCGACCGGCTCGTTCGCCAGGGGCGGGCATTCGGCGTGCACGTCCATCTCGGCTCCCAGTCGCTCGGAGGCGCGTACGCACTGGCACGCACGACGCTTGGCCAGATGGCGGTGCGCATCGCGCTCCAGTGCAGCGACGCCGACGCGCACCTGATTCTCAGCGAGTCGAACCCCGCCGCGCAGATGCTGACGCGACCCGGCGAGGCGGTCTACAACGACGCCAATGGGCTGCCCGAGGGGAACCACTTCTTCCAGGTCGTCTGGCTCTCCGACCAGCGCCGGGAAGCTTATCTCGAGGAACTTCGCGCGCTCGCCCGCGAGCGGCCGCCCGTGCTCAAGCGCGCGACCATTGTCTTCGAAGGGGACTCGCAGGCCGACATCACGCGGAGTGCGCCGATCAAGGCACGGCTCGACGCCCCGGCGTGGCCCCCTTCGCCGCGTTCAGCCCACGCCTGGCTCGGCGATCCGGTGGCCATCAAGGAGCCGACTTCGGCCCTGTTCCGCCGCCAGGCCGGCAACCATTTACTCATCGTCGGTCAGAACGAAGAATCCGCGCTCGGCGTCATGAGCGCAGCGCTGTTGAGCCTGGCCACGCAGTTCCCGCCGGCCTCCTCCGACACGGTGCGCATCGGGGCGCGTTTCGCGGTGCTCGACGGCACGCCCGAAGACCATCCGCACGCCGACCACCTCGCGCGAGTGGCAGGCGTGCTCCCGCACCAGGTTGACGTCGGCAACTGGCGGGACGTCGAGCGGATCGTCGCCGCGGTCGGCCAGGAAGTCGAACGCCGCCAGCAACCCGGAGCGCACGACGGGCCGGAGCTCTTCCTCTTGATTCATGACATTGCGCGCTTCCGCGACCTGCGCCGCAATGAGAACGATTTCGGCTTCTCGCGCAAGGATGAGGCCGCCAGTCCGGCCGACCAGTTCGCCAATATCCTCCGCGAGGGGCCGGGGCTCGGCGTGCACATCGTGGCGTGGTGTGACACCTTGAACAACCTCAACCGCGTCTGCGACCATCAAATGCTGCGGGAGTTCGAGATGCGGGTGCTGTTCCAGATGAGTCCGACCGACTCAGGTCACCTCATCGATGCTCCCCACGCGAGCAAGCTCGGCCCCCGCCGCGCTTACTTCGCGAGCGAGGAGCAGAACCGGCTTGAGAAGTTCCGACCGTACGCTTTCCCTACCGAAGAGTGGATTGGATGGGTTCGTGATCAATTCCAGAAACGAGTCAGCGTGCCTGCGGCTGGCGGAATCCCGCAGGACGGCCCCAATGGGACGGGCGAATAACGGCGAGCGGCCGACCGCGGTTCGCTTCCGCGACCGGGGGCCTCGGCGGGCGCCCGCGCTGCGCTGGCTGCTCATGCTGGCGGCAACGTGGCTCGTACCCGTCAGAACGCGGGGCGGCGAGGGAACGGTCGACCTCGCGCGGGCCGTGCTTGTTGTGGCCGGCGATGCCTCGAAGGTCGAATCGAAAGCCGCGACGATGCTCGTCGAAGAAGTCGAGCGCCGGAGCCGCGTCCGGTGGAAAATCGTGCACTCCTGGCCTTTGGAGCCGGATGCCGTGGTCGTCGCGGTCGGTCGCGAGTCGTTCATCAAGTCGTTGATGCGGCCCGGGCCCAGCGGAGCGCGGTTGCCCGGCGCCGAGGGGTACCGCATTCACGTTGCCGAGGACGGGCGGGCCGTTGTGGCAGCGGGCGCCGACGCCCGGGGTGTGCTTTTCGCCTGCGGCCGGCTGCTGCGCGAGTTGCGGATGGCGCCCGGGCGCGTGGCCATTTCGGGCGGCTTCCGGGTTACCACCAGTCCTCGTTACCCACTGCGTGGGCACCAACTGGGGTACCGGCCGAAGACGAACTCGTATGACGGCTGGGACCTCGCCCAGTGGGATACCTACATTCGCGACCTGGCCATCTTCGGTACGAACGCGATCGAGCTGGTCCCGCCCCGGTCGGACGACGACGCGGACAGCCCTCATTTTCCGCGTCCGCCGCTGGAGATGATGACCGGGATGTCCCGGCTTGCCGACGACTACGGCATGGACGTCTGGGTCTGGTATCCGGCCCTGGATGCGGATTACTCCGACCCGAAGCTCGTGGAATTCGCGCTCCGCGAGTGGGCCGAAATCTTCCAAAAGCTGCCGCGTATCGACGCGATCTTCGTGCCTGGCGGCGACCCGGGACACACTCGGCCCAGGACTTTGCTGGCACTCCTGGAGAGGCAGGCCGAATCGCTGCACAGGTATCACCCGAAGGCCCAGATGTGGGTATCTCCACAGGGATTCACGCAAGAATGGCTCGATGAGTTTGAGGAGGCCTTTCGCGACCAGCCGGCGTGGCTGGCGGGCGTTGTTCACGGGCCGCAGGTGCGTATCACGATTCCGGAGCTGCGCAAGCGCGTTCCCGCAAAGTACCCGCTCCGTCTCTATCCCGACATCACGCACAGCCTGAGCTGCCAGTTCCCCGTCCCCGACTGGGACCTGGCGTTCGCGCTGACGCAGGGGCGCGAAGGGATCAATCCCCGCCCGCTCGGGCAAGCCGCCATTTTTCATGCTTATGAGCGCGAGGCGATCGGCTTTATCACTTACTCCGAAGGCTGCAACGACGACGTCAACAAGTTCGTCTGGAGCGGTCTCGGCTGGGATCCGGAACGGCCCGTTGTCGAGACGCTCCGGGAGTACGGCCGCTACTTCATCGGCGGTTCGTACGCCGAGGGTTTTGCCCGGGGGCTGCTGGCTCTCGAGGCCAACTGGCAAGGGCCGCTGCTCACGAACGACGGCGTCGAGACGACCCTGCGGCAATTCCAGGACATGGAGCGTTCGGCGAGTCCCGAGCTTCTGAGGAACTGGCGCTTTCAGCAGGCCCTGTACAGGGCTTATTTCGACGCGCACGTGCGCGACCGGCTTGTCTATGAGACGGCCCTCGAAGGGCGGGCCAGGGACGTGCTGCGGCGCGCGGGGAAGCTGGGCGCGGTGACGGCCCTCGAGCAGGCGCGGTCAATCCTTCACCGGGCGGTCACCGAACCGGTTTCCGAGGACCGCCGCGCCCGCGTTCACGAGCTGGCCGAGGCCCTCTTCCACAGCATCCGCATGCAACTGAGCGTCGCGCGTTACAAGGCGATCGCCTCGGGCCGAGGCGCGAACCTCGACACGATTGACGCAGCGCTGAACAATCGTGACTGGCTCGAAAGCCAGTTCGACGAGATCCGGCAGGTGGAACGAGAAGACGGCCGCCTCAAAGCGATCGAGGCGCTCCTCAACCGCGCAGACCCCGGCCCGGGGGGCTTCTACGACGATCTCGGCAATCCGACCCAGAGCCCGCACCTGGTCCGGGGAGCCGCGTACGGCGACGATCCTGACTTTCGCCGTTCGTCGTTGGTCGGGTTCGCGAGCCGACCCGGGTGGCCGATGTCGTGGTGCCGCTATGCGCAGAGCCTCTACGACGCGCCGCTCGAATTGCGGTATGATCGGCTCGATCCGACTGCGCACTACGCCGTCCGCATTGTTTATTCGGGAGACAACTTCCTCCCGCGCGTCCGCCTCGAGGCCGACGGGCAGGAAGTCCACCCGCTGCTCAAAAAGCCCGAACCCGTCCGGCCGGTCGAATTTGAGCTGTCCCGCACCGCCACCGCAGACGGCACGTTAACCCTGCGCTGGACCGAGGAGCCGGGCCGTGGCGGAAACGGCCGCGGCTGCCAAGTGGCCGAGGTCTGGCTGATTCGCAAACCCGATTGAGGGGAACGACTGCGTCCACCGGGCACGCGGACAGCCGTTGCGGCGATTGATTGGATGAATGCGTCAAATGACACCGGAAAGGGTGTGTCATGCGCATTCTCATCATTGCGAAAACGACTTCTCGGAGAAGGGAGGGAGAGGCTCTTTGTCGGGTGGGAACTGCCCACCGTCGTCGCTGCCTTGTGCGAAAGGGAACAACCAACGGAAAAGGGCGGGGTGCAAGCCCGCCCCTACGCATTGGCGTCGAAAGCGCGTCGGTGTTTGATGCATCCCGCTGGAACGCATCCGTGGATGATCGTGTGGAGCGATCAGCCGTTGTAGGTCAGGGTGAAGTCGTGGAACTTGATCCGTTTGGGGACTTCATCCGAGCCGGAGAACAGGCTGACGAGGAGCTCGCCGAAAACGTCCGTGCGGACGCTGTAGAAGTTGTGTTTGCCCTCGCGGCGGGCTTCGATGAGGCCCGAGACGCGCAGGAGTGCGAGGTGGTGGCTCACGGCGGGCTGGGTCTGGCCGAGCCGTTCGCACAGGTCCGTGACGTGCAGCTCCTGGTTCTGGACCAGGTAGAAGAGGATCCGGAGCCGGGTCTCGTCGCTCAAAAGCCGGAAGACCTGCACGAGGTCCCGAATCACGATGTCCGAAACCGGTGGCATGGCTCCGGAGCTGGGTTTCGTCACTTCCGCGCCACGCTTGTTCGTCTTCACTGCCATAGTATGCCTCCCGTAGAGGTGTCGAAGGGACAGATGTCGTTCAACTGTAGCAAAAAACGCGCCATCTTAGCAAGTAATGAAAAGTGGCCCCATCATCGTGGACTTGCCGGATGGAACGCGATCATCGACACTTGTCGTTCATCGGATGGACGTCGTGGCGAGCGCCGGCGAGTGGTCGCGAATCCGGCGCCGGCGTTTGATGGTGCCTGTTTTTCTCTCGGGGGGTGGGAACGAGCGGCCGCGCCACGCCGAATGCCGTGGTGGTCGAAGGGTCCGCACACCCGTCCAAAAGTTTTCGTCTTGCCTGTTTTGCCTAGCTCCAAGGAAAGTTTGACGGATTAGAGCCTTTCACGGGGTTTTTGCATTCCGTTGAAGCGAGTGCTGTTGATTTTCGTCCTCTTGGATCGCGACGGCGTTCGGATCTGGCATAGGTTTGCGCCAGGAGAATCGATTCCACACGATGAGGACGACATGCGAGTCAGGTATTTTGCCGGCGAACAAGGTGCCGTGGACATTGAAGGACCCGACGGCACGGCGATCCGCTTTCGCAGCCACGAGCACGGGAAGCGGGGAGGTTTTCTCGACGACATTTTGATCGTTCCGTGGCGGGGGAAGCGGATCGGGCTGGAAGGGGCAGTCGTGCCTAAAGCGGCGGCACAGGGTCTGTTCGGGCTGCGGGTGGTGCGCGACGGTCAGAGAGGCGCTCCGCGCAGCGAGCTCGCCGGCCGGTGAGGCGTTTTTTCGGGTGTGGTTACACGCCATCAAGCGGGAGCCCCGCATCGCGCCAGGCGTCGAAGCCGCCGGTCAGTGCGTACGCCTGGTAGCCCCGTTCTCTGAGCCAGAGGGCGACGCGGCCGCTCGTTTCTTCATTCGGGCAGGCGCAATAGACCACGATCTCGCGGTCGGCGGGGAGCTCGGCGTGGCGCCGTTCGACCTTGTCGGGGGGCATCACGACGGCTCTCGGCAGCGTCCGGCGGTCACCCGTCAACTGGGAGGGCTGCCGGACGTCGAGCAGGGTGACTGCTTCCTTCTGGTCGAGCCGCTGCTGGAGCGCCTCGCGTGTGATTCGCGGGACCGGCTGCTCGAGTGAGAACGGCGCCACCCGGGTGCTCGCGCCGAGGCTCGGGACGTAGCACGCGTGGCACGCCGGCATGATCCGTTCGAAATCGCCGAAAAGGACCGAGTTCTCGACCTCACGCGCTTCCCGCACCAGGGGCTCGATCTTGCGCCAAACGGCGATCGCATGTCCCCCGACGGTCGCCAGGATCTCGTTCTCGTCGACGAACCCGAGCCGCACGAGCGTGCCGACGCGGTCGTAGAACGAGCCGACCTGGTGGAAGGCGAGTTCACCCGAGTCACCGCGGTGGCCCTTGACGAACTCCTTCCACGTCTTCGCGTCGAGCTGGTGGATCAGCCAGAGCTGCGCCTCCATGAATTCCCGGCTCTGCCAGGTGGTGAAGAGGTCGTTCGTAATCTTGAGGTACCGGTCCTTGCCAAGCTCTTTGAGCTGCGCGCGGACATAGATCGCCGAAAGGACGAACGCCACCATCGAAACGGCTGAGGCGATCGCCGTGACTGCGTCCCAGGTCATTGGCTCGAAGTCTCCCACGGCACGGATTCTGCGCGGCTGGGGCCTATGCTCGTCGATCGTTCGGCGGGGGGCAAGCTCACTTCGGGCCAACGCGCCGCGAGGTAGGGACGCGCGCCACCCTAGCCGGCGATCCTCCTGCCGACAGTGTCTTATCGCTGGGACAGCCGGCGCAGGGCGGCTATGATCTGGGTTCGTCCTCTGCCTCGCCACGGTCCGGGAGCACGCTGGCACCATGATCGTCATACCCACGGGGACCGACGCTCCCATTTACCACTGGCCGTCGGCCACGGTCGCCTTGATTGTCATCAATGTCGCTACGTTTTTCCTGGTCCCACCCGAAGCCTTCAACGTCGACCCCGATGACGAGGCGCCGGCCACGGTCGCGGCCACGCGGTATGAGCGGTACGCGTTGGCGCTCGGGAACGGGCTGCACCCGGTGCAGTGGGTGACGCACAACTTCCTGCACTCCGGATTCTTGCCTCTCGCCGGCAACATGCTGTTCATCTGGGCGTTCGGCATCGTCGTCGAGGGAAAGCTCGGCCCGTTCAAGTACCTGATCGTCTACCTCCTGATCGGATTGCTGCACGGGGCGTTCACGCAGACATTACTGCTGCGATCGGGGCTGAGCGGCCACGCCGTGGGGGCTTCCGCGGTCGTCTTCGGGCTGCTCGGAATGTGCATGATCTGGGCGCCACGCAACGAGCTCAACTGCCTGATCCTCTTATTCACCGGGTTTCGATCGTTCGTGTTCCACTGGAACCTGCGCTACACGACCGTCGCGCTGCTTTATCTCGGCGAGCGAGTGATCAGCATACTCTGGGGCGGCGCGCTCGGGCGGGCGGTCGTCACCGAGCTGGGCGACCTCTCTGGCGCCTTCTGGGGGACGCTGCTGGCGATCGTCATGGTCAAGGCCCGGTGGGTCGACTGTGAAGGATGGGATGTTTTCACCTTGGCCGATAAGAATCGCCGGCTCGCCAAGGACTGGAAGCTGCGAGGCGAGCGCCTCGACCGCCAGAAACGAAACTTGCGACCGAGACGAAGCGAAAGCGAGGGACGCGCCAAAAGCGCCGAGGATCGCGCCGCAGCGGCCGTTCAGCGCGTGCGGAAACTTATCGACATGGGTGACTTCGCCGGCGCAGCCGCGGCATATGACAAGTCCGCGCGGACGCTCGAACGCTGGCCGCCGCAGGCCGAGCACATGGAGCTGATCAAGGCCATGCACGCGGCCAAGGCTGATGTCGAATCGATCCCTTTGATGCGGGCCTACTGCCGGAACTTTCCGGCCGACGCCACGCGAGTGCGCCTGAAACTGGCCCAGGTGCTGATCCGCGAACGGCAGCGCCCCGCGGCGGCCCTCCGGGTCCTTGCCGAACTGCCTGCAGGGGGGCTTCCCCCGGACCTCGACGCCGTGCGGCAGAAGCTCGCGAAGCAGGCCGCGCAGATGCAGGCGGACGGCGTGCTCGAGCTGGAAGGGGACGATTGACGGAATGAGCGTCGATTCGGGTGGCACGTCCCGGGGCCTGCGCC
>JARLIH010000237.1 GCA_031291845.1 Isosphaeraceae bacterium
GTATCCCCGCGGCGCGCAGCCGGAAGTCTGGGTGCCATGCCCACGTCTTCGTGGGTATGCGCCGCGGGCCGAGCCGGCGGCTGGGCGCATGCCCACGAAGACGTGGGCATGGCACCCAACACCGTTCCCATTCAGCGGTCGGACCCGATACCACCGGTGGTGGTAGAGACCCGAGAGAAGTCTCTTCTTCCCTCGGCTCGTTGTCGGTCATCGCGCAAAACTCTAAGAGCTTTCGTCCACCCGCACTCCGCCACCCGGATTAGAGTAGCCCGTGCTTCTTGAGCTTGCTGCAGAACGTGCTGCGAGGCATGCCGAGAAGCCGGGCCGCCTCGCTCTTGTTCTTCCTCGCTTCTGCGAGCGCGTCGAGCAGACGCTGCCGTTCGTAGGCCACGACCTCGGCGTCCCACTCTTCTTCGACCGCAGGCGCAGGCGCTTCCCACGACCCCGCGCGCGTGCTCCCCACGGCCGTGGACGCAGCCGCACGCAAGCGACGCCGGACCGGCTGACGCACCTCGGACGGAAGGTCTTCGCACGTCAGGGCCGGCCCGTCCGACAGCACGACCGCACGCTCGATCACGTTCTCCAGCTCTCGGATGTTCCCGGGCCAGTCGTAGGCGACCAGGGCCTCCACCGCGTCGTCGTCCAGGTGCGTCACCGGCTTGCCAATCCGTTGGGTTTGCCTGCGCAGGAAATGGACCGCGAGTTCGAAGATGTCCTCACGACGCTCCCGGAGCGAGGGCGTACGTAGGCTGAAGACGTTGAGCCGGTAATACAAGTCCTCGCGAAATCGCCCCGAGCGAATCATCGCCTCGAGGTCCTGGTGCGTCGCCGCCACGATCCGGACGTCAACGGTAATCGCGTGCGAGCTTCCTACCCGCTCGAACGACATTTCCTGGAGCACTCGCAGCAACTTGGTCTGCACTTCCAGGTTGATGTCGCCGATCTCGTCGAGGAACAAGGTGCCGCCGTTGGCCTGCTCGAACCGGCCGACACGATCGCGGTCGGCCCCCGTGAACGCCCCTTTGACGTGGCCGAAGAGCTCGCTCTCGAGCAGGCTCTGCGACAGCGCAGCACAGTGCACCTTGACGAACGGCTGCCCCGCCCGAGGGCTGGCCCCGTGGATCGCCTCGGCCAAGAGCTCCTTGCCGGTGCCGCTCTCGCCCCGGATCAACACGGCGGAGGGGCTCGACGCCACCTTCCGCGCCAGCTCGATCATCCTGCGCACCTCGGGACCCGATCCGCGGATCTCGTCAAAGACACCAGCCCGTTCGACGGTCTCCGTCCGCGGCAACGGGCTGGGCTCGGTCCGATCGACGAGTTGATCTTGGAGGACCGAGATCCGCCGCTGCTGCTCCGCGATTTTCTGCGCCTTGTCGCGCAGCTCGCGGTGCAGGCTGTCCATCGTCTCGACCTTGTCCCGCAACTCTTGGTTCAAACTCTCGAGCGTCTCCTGGATCACCGAGGAATGGAGCGCCAGGGTCGCCACCGAGCTGAGGGCGCCGAGAAACGACAGCTCTTCGTCTTCGTAGGGCATTCCGCTCCGTTTCGGCCCCAGGACCAGCAACCCCGCCAACGCACCGTCGGCCTCCAAGGCGTGCGCGGCCTCCCCCCCAAGCGCGATCATCGCGTCCGTCGCCGGGTCGGAAGCGGTCGAGAGCGTCATCGAGTGCGCGACCCGGACGGCTGACGTCGACATCAGCCGTTGCACCAAGGGGTTATCGATCCCCAGCGTCCGTTCGTCCGGCGCAGGACCCTGGCACGCCGCGAGCGTCCACGGGCCGCCGGGCGACTCGGCCAGGTAAATCGCCCCCCATTCCAGGCGCAAGACGTCGGCGGCCGCTTCCAGGAGCCGGCGCCCAAGGGTCGACCGATCGACCAGGCTGCCGACCGCCAGCCGCATCTTGCCCATCGCCTCGTCGAACTTGTACTTCTCGCGGTGGAACCGCCGCTCGATGACCCGTTGAAAGCGCTCGCGCGCGACTTCCGAGGTGATCAGAATGACGATGACCGTCAAGCCCGCGACCATCGCCCCGCGCCAGGTTTGGTTACTCGCGAGCAGGTGGTCGCCAATCACTTTCCCACTGAGGACCAGCACCGCCGAATAGAAAAGCCCCGCCGTCACGCTGAAGACGAAATAGACGACCCCGCGATTAATGATCTGCTCGACCTGCATCAGCTTGTAACGCGTGATGCTCAGGGCGTATGCCAGCGTGTAGAGCAGCGAAACCCCGACCATCGGCCAGGCGGCGCTGTCGCGACCGAGCGTCGAGGGGTCGAACCAGGCCTGCCGCAACAGGTACGCGATCAGGAGCGAGGAAATGAGCGAAGCCAGCAAGATCCAGCGTACCTGGTTCCGCTCCGCAGCCGTTCGCGCCGATCGGTAGCTCGTGGCGAGACAGAAGATGCACAGACCGAACACAACCACCGCGAGTGCAATATAACCGAGCGCCAAACCACGAATGAGTTCGAGTGCACCCAACACCCGGGGGTCCCTCCGGTCGCCCAGTAAACGCGCGCGGAGCATGCTCGACCAGAGGATGGCCAAATAGACGAACGGCACGCCGTAAAGGACGCCTAGAACGGCCAGACGGTACCGCGCAAGGACCGGGTTCGGGCGGGGAAAGACGAGATAGAAATGGAGGCTCACGATCGGAACGAACACGGCGAACGCCGCGAAACCGTAAATGAGAACAGGCTCAATGACGATCTCGGTCCAGTGGTACCCTCCCATGAATGCGCCGACGGTCATGATACAGAGCCAGAAGAACAGGCGCGCCGAGTCGTCATCGGGGCGCATCCAAAACACCCGCACCCCCACGGCGAAGATGACCATTTCCTGGAGGAACCACAATACCGACCAGATGTAGGTCGAGAGGGGCCGGTACTGAACCAACGCCGACGCCTCGCGGACTTGCCCCGTCTTGCCATCGCGCCAGCGGACCACAACCCCCTGGCCAACCCGCTGACCGAGCTTTCTCAACCCTTTGATGTAATCGGAGAAACTCGTGATGGTTTGGCCATCGATTCCCAGCACGGTATCGCCGGGCTGAGGGCGGTCCCCCTTCCAGATGTACTCGGCTGGAATCTCTTCCTTGACCTCCGTGCCAAACACGCAACGGATGCCAATGTCGCCCATCCAGGCGACGAGCACCAAAACGGCAAACGAATAGAGCAGCACCCCGACGGAGAAAAGCGTCAAGAGCGCACGATCAGCGCGTGCGTTCCGCGGGTGCCTCCCTCTCCAAAGCGCTGGGAAGCCTGAGCGAAGATCAACTCCGCGAAGGCTCGGCTTTGACGGCGAGGGAAAGTCCATGCGGGGCAAAGCCTCGGGTGCAATCGCTGGGTGCGAGCTCAAGGGGGGCGGCGTGCGTGTCGGCACTCCAGCCTAACCAATCCCCGGCAAAACACAAGGATTTCGTTAGCGAAAACTCGCCGACGACAACGGGCGCACCGGTTTGGCGATCTCGTCACCCGCCGAACGACAAACCAATACGCAGCGTCTACGCATCGCCGGAATAATTCATCTCATTTTTCTCAAACCACCCAAACCACCAAGAAGATTTAACATTGGGGCGAATAGTAAAAATAAACGGAGAGACAGTCCTCGCCATCGGCTGGCGGCACGCACCATGTTAGCGAATTTTCGTCATCGCTGTTCGCTACGCTGCCCCGGGCTTTTTTTCTCACACGGTCAATCCGCGCTGATCGTTCGCCCGGAGGGAGGCATGGTACGCCCTGTGCCTTAGAAAGACCCTCGGAATTTGACCGGCTGCGCGCGATGTAGCCTCCATGAACGAAAGTTGCCGGCGTCGAGGTGGATCCATGCGGCTTGCGGCAAAGCGTCGTTTCGAATGGTTGATGTCAGGTCATTATCACGAGGGTAAGGAGCACCAAGTTCGGCTCCAGCGCGAATGGGTTGACGTGGTGGAGATGGGACGGGGCGAGCCGATCGTTCTGGTCCCGGGCCTGGCGGGAAGCTGGAAGCTCCTGGGCCCCTTGGCCCATGTCCTGGCCCGAAAGCACACGGTGTATGCCTGCGGCATGCGAGGCGACCGGTTTCCCCTTGGCCTCTCGCTGCCGCGTGACATCGGCGAGCAGGCTCAAGACCTGCACGATCTGATCGACCAGCTCGGCCTGGAACGACCGGCCGTGATGGGTGTGTCCTTCGGTGGCGCGGTCGCACTCGAGTTCGCGGTCGAGCACCCGCAACGGCTCGGGGCGCTGGTCGTCGCGGGAGCGGAGGCCCGTTTCCGTGCATCGTTGGGCTCGACGATCGCACGTCGCGTCCTCGAACGTTTTCCGCTACCGTGCGATAACGGCTTCGTGAACCAGTTCTTCAACCTGCTGCACGGCGGGAAGCCGGAACCTGGTCCGCTGGCCGACTTCGTCGTTGAGCGCTGCTGGGAAACCGACCAGAGCGTGCTGGCGCACCGGCTGGGGATGCTCGATTCGTTCGACGTGGCGGACCGCCTTTGGCGGATCGACGTGCCGACGCTGGTACTCGCGGGCTCCCGCGACGTGGTCGTGCCCCCGGCGCGGCAACGTGCGTTGGCTGACGCGATCGGCTCGGCACAGTTCGAGACGCTGGAGGGAGCGGGGCACATCGGCTTCTTGACACACCGCCTCGACGTCGCCCGGCGCGTTGGCCACCTTCTGCACGCAGCGCGACACACGCATTGCGAATGAGTTGGCCCTGCCGACTCGCCTCGCATTCATGACGGGCCGGAAGCTCTGTTGGGCCTCCGGCCCGGTTTCATTGGCCGGCAAGAGGTCTCGATCCCTCCATGGCTCCTCCGCGTGAGCTCATGTCCCCGCGATTCGCGCGTGCTCTACAGTGCGCAGCGGCTTCCCACCGGTCGCAAACTCGGCGAGGGTCGGATGTCCCTTACGTCGAGCACGCGGTCGCCGTCGCCTGGATCCTCGAACGGCTCGGGTTCGGCGAAGACGTCGTGATCGCCGGCTTGCTGCACGACGTCGTCGAGGACACGGAGGTCACACTCTCCCAGGTCGACGCGCAGTTCGGTCCAGAGGTCGCCCGCGTTGTCGCCGATTGCTCGGAGGTGAAGCTGGACTCGCAAGGCAACAAGCGTCCGTGGATGGACCGCAAGCGCGACCACCTCGCGGCCTTGGCCGGCGCCTCGGTGGCATCGCGTGCGGTGGTGCTGGCCGACAAGCTGCACAATCTCCTGAGTATCGAGCTCGACGTGCTCGATGGCAGGCCGATCTGGTCGCTCTTTCACGCCGAGCGCGATCAGGTCCTCTGGTACTACCGAGCGACGATCGACCAGCTCGGCACGGGTGAGGTGCGCATCGAAGCGCTTGCGGACCGCTGTCGCGAGGCCCTGACGCGGATCGAGACCATTGGCGACCCGACGGGCGCAGCCGCCACAACCGACGTCCCGTAAACGCGTGACCTCGCGACCCACGTGCTCAACGGCCCCCCCTCCGATCGGTCTGCCTCGGGAAAATCGACAAGGCTTGCCGGCACGCTGTTGATCCGGCCTCCGCGGTTGCTATAGTAGATTTGTCGGTTAGGTTGCACACACCGAGCCGACTTGGGTCGTACGGACGTGGTACGACGGGCTAGAGCTCGCTTCCGCTCGAGGCTGGACTCCCGCGGGACCGAGGTGGCTTAGCAAAAAGGAGGTGATCGCGTGTGTAGTGACAACCAGAGGCGGCTCGCCTAACGGCAGCCGACGGGTTGCCCGTCGGGCAAGCCGCATACTCGTCTGATTTTCCGCTCGGCCAGGCCTGACTCGTTCGGGCCTGGCCGGCTTTGACTCGATCGGTTTCCGTGAGCAAGGCGATTTCCGTTGATGAGCCGGTCCTTCGCACAGTTCGGCCTTGATTCTTACCGTGGCTGGTGGTGGGCCCTGTATTTTACGGGGGACACAACAGGTTACCGGGCCGAGGGCGGAGTCTAGTCAGCGACCGACCGCTCAACTCCATTCGAGTGCATACACCGAGGCCCCGGGACCTAAAAGACTGGTCCCGGGGCCTTTGTTCGTTTTGGAACCGCGGTGCGGTTCTTGCAGACGATCGTCGTTGGTTGCCATGACATCCCTGGGTCGTGACCCGATTCGTTTTGTGGAGGGCGGGATACCGTGATCGTTGTGATGAAGTCTGACGCGACGGCCGAGCAGGTGGAACACATGACCGCGCACATCGCCTCGCTGGGCCTCACGCCCCAGGTGATCCGGGGCGCGCACCAGACCGTAATCGCCGCCATCGGCGAGGAGCGCGCCGGAATGACGGAGGCCCTCGAACCGGGCGAAGGGGTCGAGAAGGTCTTGCCGATCATGGCGCCTTATAAGCGGGCCTCGTCGGAGCTGAAATCGGAGCGCACCGTCGTCAAGACGCGCAGCCTCGAGGTCGGTGGAACCCGCATCGCGGTGATCGCCGGACCTTGCTCGGTCGAAAGCGAAGCCCAGATCGTCGGCATTGCGCGTAAGCTCAAAGAGCTCGGCGCGACCGGTCTACGGGGCGGTGCGTTCAAGCCGAGGACAAGTCCGTACAGCTTCCAGGGGCACAAGGAGGAGGGCCTCAAGATGCTCGCCGCCGCGCGGGCCGAAACGGGGCTGGCGATCGTCACCGAAGTGATGGCCCCCGAGCACGTACCCATGGTCGCGGAGTACGCCGACGTCCTCCAGATCGGCGCGCGCAACATGCAGAACTACCAGCTCCTCCAGGCCGTCGGCGATTCAGGGAAGCCCGCGCTCTTGAAACGCGGCATGAGCGCGACGATCGACGAGTTCCTCCTGGCGGCCGAGTACATCCTCGACCGCGGGAACCCAAACGTCATGCTCTGCGAGCGCGGAATTCGAACCTACGAAGACCACACCCGGTTCACCCTTCCCCTCGCGACGGTCCCTTACCTGCACGAAAAGAGCCATCTGCCCGTGGTGGTCGACCCATCCCACGGCACCGGCAAGGCGCGGTTGGTTCCGCCGATGTGCAAGGCGTCGATCGCAGCCGGCGCCGACGCGCTGATTATCGAGGTCCACGACGACCCTGAGCACGCCGTCAGCGACGGCTCGCAGACGATCACCCCGGCCGTGTTCGGCCAGGTGATGGCCCAGTGTCGTCGGATTGCCGAAGCGGTTGATCGTTCACTTTGAGCCGGAATCTGCCCGGTCTTACCCGCTGACACCTTGCACGGCACCGGTTCCCCGGTTTAAGACAGCCAACGACACTCGGTTCTGGACCAACGGAAAGTCGTCCCGGAGAGACACTGCCGTGCAACCTCAATCGCGGGTTCGAATCTGGCTCTTGTGTGCCGCGTTCTCAGCCGCGTTCGGAGCTCATGCCAGGGCCGAAGATGCAACATCTCCGCCCGAACCCAATTCGGCAGAGGAGCCGCTCGCGAAGGTTGCTTCGTTCGAGCGGTCGGCCGCATTCCTCGACTCGGTGTCGCTCGACTGGACCCGCGAGCGGAAATGCGGGACGTGCCATACCAACTACGCCTACCTATTGGCGAGGCCGGTGCTCAAGGGCATCGAGTCCTCCGCAACGACCGAAATTCGGGGATTCTTCGAAAACCGCGTCGCGCACTGGGACGACGAGGACAAGCCGGCCAAGCCGCGTTGGGACGCCGAGGTCGTGGCCACCGCCGCGGCCCTGGCGATCAACGACGCGCAGTCCACCGGCAAGCTCCACCCGGCGACCCGCAAGGCACTCGACCGGATCTGGACGCTTCAGAAGCCGGACGGAGCGTGGAACTGGCTGAAGTGCGACTGGCCCCCGTATGAGCATGACGATTACTACGGCGCAGTGTTCGCCGCGCTCGGCGTGGGACTTGCCCCGGAAGATTACGCCAGGTCCGAGTCGGCCCAGAAAGGACTCGAACGACTCCGGAAGTACCTCCATGACACCCCGCCGCCCGATCTCCATCACCAGACGTTTCTCCTCTGGGCATCGCTCAAGCTGGACGGGCTGATGACACCCGAACAGCGAGCCGAAACGATCCAACGACTCCGTAAGCTGCAACGCCCCGACGGCGGCTGGAA
>JARLIH010000238.1 GCA_031291845.1 Isosphaeraceae bacterium
CGAACGCAATGACCAGTCTTGCGGCCCTCTTTGATTCGGTGAAATCGACGATCGAGTCGTTGCGGCCAGGGGTCACTTTCGTGACCGTTGTTCGGTGGTGGGAGTCGCTCTCGATTCCCGGCGGAATCGGCATCTGGCCCCAGTTCACGTCCGCGTTCCAAGTGATTCCCTTGTTTTGTCCCAGTACGGCCGGCCCCTATTTGGGGACAAACTTCCTGCATATCTATGCGGGCTACTACCAGGAGGATCTTCTCAGCGGCGATCCCAGTGATCTTGCGAACGCCAGCATCACGCGCAATTTCGGGGTGCCGGCTACGGAGTTTATGAACCCGGACCCCTCGTATTCCGGGTCGGGTGCCATCCTGGAGATGGACAACGAGATCCATGAAGACAATGTCACTGCGGCCGTCCTCGCGGATGTCGCTGGAACGGCCTACCAGAATTCGCTGGCAACGGTTACTGCGAACGCCGGTTCGTTCGCGCAGTTCGGTGTCGTCTTTCTGTCTCCCGATCTCTTCACGGGTCCACTTGGGCCACCGACGACGTTTCCAGCGGACGGCTTCTCTGATCAAGACCAGTATTACGACCAGCAGTGCCACTACGGGAGCCAACTCTTTACGGCCGCCATAGTGTCTCACATGGAAGCGGACTTCGCTGAATACGGCTTTGTCAACGGCGGTGGCATCTCCGCAGTCACCGCAGATGGCTTGGTCCAACGGATCGCGGAATACTTCGGCTTCGATCCCGAGACCGGCTTGGATCTTGGGTAAATATCCCTAGCTTCAGCGTGGAGGTCGCGCGATGTCGTCTGCCAGCGAAGAAAACGCCGTCTTAGCGGCCATTCAGGTGGCAAGCACCGATGCGTCCGCGCGCATTCAAGCCGCAGTCCAGGCCGCCACGGTTGAGGCTCAGGCTCAGCGGGATGTCGCTGGCATCCAAGCGGCTGCCCAGCAGGCAATCGCGAACATTGAAGCCTCGGCTCAGCAGGCCATCGCCAACACGGTTTCGACCTGGCAGCAAACGACGGCCAACATTGCGGCGACCGCTCAGACGACCGTCGCCACTACAGAAGCCGCCGCTCGCGAGGCCGTGGCGAACACAGAAGCAACCGCTCAGACGACGGTAGCCAACACGGTTTCGACCTGGCAGCAATCGGTCGCCGCGACCCAGGCGGCCGCCCAGGAGAGCGTGGCCACTACGGCAGCCACGGCTCAGACGTCCATAGCGGCTACTCAAGCGCAGGCCGATGAGCAGGTCGCGTCGACTCATGCTCAGGCCACCATCAACGCGGCTCAGTCGGCCGCTCAGGGCACGATTACGGCCGCCGCGTCCTCCGCAAACGCGACCATACAGGCAGCCACGATTGACGCGGGGTGGCATGCAGGGGTCGCATCGACTCAAGCTCAAGCAACGATCCAGTCGGCCACGCTCGCCGCGAACGCCCAGACGGAGTCAGCGACTACGGCCGCGAACGCCCAAGTCTCCGTCGCCAACATCGATGCGTCCTGGCGAACCGGCGTTGCGCAAATCGGGGCGAACGCCCAGGTCCAGGCGGCTACGATCGACGCCGGGTGGCACGCGGGTGTTGCGCAAATCGAGGCTGCTGCGAGTAATTACAGGGCCGACCAGGATCTCGCGGGCGTTAACGTTCACGAAGCCGGCGAAACCAATCGTCTGAACATCAAGCTGGCATTCGCCGAGGAGAAGTGGAATGAGCTTCTTCCTGCGATTGATTCGACTCTGGGCATCGTGGACGGCGCGGTCTCCGGTGGTGGCGGCATCGGGTTTGGAGCGGTCGCGCCGAAAGGTCCGACGATGGGATTCGGGGGTGTGGCGGCCACGGATGATTGGCAACTCGGTAGTTATTCGCGGCGGCTCGTTCGCGGTCCGCTACACATGGGGTCGGGCGACGTCAAAACCGGCGGCATCGGCTTTGCCTCGGGAAGCTCAGTCGCCGACGCGGTAGCAGCCACGCAACTCCCCACGATCGACACCTCGGGAGTTCTGACTCCTGCTCAGATTCAGCAACAGGTCAACGCGGCCTACGCGCGCAATGACGCGAAAACCGCCTCGTCTGCGTTGGCTTTGATTCAAGACATGAGCGGTCGCGGCTTCTCGTCCAACTCGCCAATCCTCGCTGCCCTCCAGGTGGGATTGACGGGCCAAAACTTACGCTCATCCATCCTGGCGGAACAGCAGATTCGATTGTCGGCTGCGCAAGCCAATGCCGAGCAGGTGCTGAATAGTCAGAAGGCCGTGAGCGATCAGTTTATCGCCCAAGAGGGCGCACTGATCGAGCACGAGCGGAACGAGGTCACGCGGACCGTGGGCGTCTTGGGCGCGATTACCCAGATGATCGGCTCGGCGATCTCATAAGGAGCAGATCATGCCAGGCTTTTACGGGCAAGGTGCCAACCAGCCGTCCGGATTTGGATTGCCGCAACGCCCGGGCATCCAGGCTGCTCCTGCTGCGCCAACCGTTGCGCCCCGAGGTGCCAAACCAGCGATCTATCGTGGATCGCCTGGGATAGCCACGGCCGCCCCAGGCGCTCAGTCGGTAGCACCAGTGGCTCACGTCGCAGGCGCAACTCCGCAAATCGCACCTCCGGCTGCGGCCCCAGTTTTGCCCTATCATGTTGCCCAGTCAAACCTGTTGAACCAGCAGGCGTCGTCCGCGATCGCGGCCCACTCTCCGATCAACGACACGGCTCGCGCGGATGCGAACAATGCAGCCCGACTGGGCCTGTTCAAGCAGTACCACAACGGGCTTGCTCCCGGCGAGTTTCAGGCCATGCAGCGCGCGCAGCAGCTTCAGGGGCCTTATGATCCTTTTCGGGATCGCATGGTCCAGCAGGCCAGCCATCCGGCCTACCTGAATCAGGGCGGAACGGCATCCTACCGTGGCGTCGTACCATTCGATGGGCCATCGATTGCCGACCGCAACACGGAGATTGCCAACAACGCGGGAAGCCGGGTCGCGGCTTACGACCTCGCCAAGTCTCAGGCTCGCGCCGCGGACCCTTACACGCAGCTCGATGTCGCGGGGGAACTGGCGCGCGACCGATCCAAAGCGGGCGCGATGATCGCCATCAATCGTGGCGATCCGAACTTGGCGAACGCGATCCCTGCATCGACCGAGGGTGAATCGGAGCCGATGCGTAATCCCTCCGCAGACCTGTTCAGTGGCGCCATTGGCCATGCCGGTTCACCGCGTGCCAATAACCCGATCAACGCGGCCAACTTCGAGGAGATCCTTGCCCAGAATCCAGCCACGCGCGACCTGGGTGAGATGCTCGGGAAGGCCGAAACGCCGCTCCACGAGAAGGCGCAGTATTTCGCATCAACGCCGGGAGCCAACGATCCCAACAGCCCGGTCCGCCAGGCATGGGACGCGTTCATGAACTCACAACTGGCGCGCGGCCAAGCGTTCCAGAACGAACTCGGGCAGTACAACCCGCTGGGCGAAGGCCATTCATCGGCACCGACTCACCAGTCGCTGGTTTCTCGGATTCTTGGCATCAATCCTGAGTGGTCCCCAGGCAACCTACTGCGGCAAGCGATGGGCTATCAGCAGGCGGAAACGTTCCGCAATCAGCAGTTCGCCGACAACATGGCCAAGCTCGGGTACGCGCCCGCAAACAATGGCGTGCGAAGCGTTCCCCTCTTTGGAGCCGTGCAGTAATAAGGAGTTAATCCATGTTTCCGCCTCAGAAATCCAAGCCGAAGCCGAGTGGTTCGCCTCGTAGCGGTCCTCCCGGGGGAGCGAGCCCTTCACCGCCGATGCCCCCAGGAGCCGACCCGTTTGGGCCAGCCCCGGCGGGCGGTCCCGCGGTGCCGCCCACGACGGATCCATTCGGCAGCAGTGCGATACCGCCCATGCCAGGCGTGAGGCCCGGACAGGGAATGGACCCGATCGCCGCGATGCTCGGTGGCCTTGGGGGAGCCGGCCCACCCGCCGCGGGTGGGCCACAGGGTCCGCCCATGGGGCCTGACGGGTTTCCGATCGGCGGTTCGTTGCCCCCGCCGGACCCGAGCGGTGGTGACGAGATGGGCGGCTCGTCGCTGCTCCAGGCGCTCGCCGGCGCGATGGGTGGCGACCAGTACACGCAGCCGCCTGGCGCTCCTGACACGATGTTCCAAGGGATCGGGCAGGGCGATCCGAACATGGGGATCGAGCAGCTTCTCAGCATGCTCGCGCTTGGCCAAATGGGCGTCGGAGGCGGCCCCTCTCCTGCCTCCTCGGGAGTTGCCGATCTTGGGCCGCAGAGCCTCATAGGTCAGATGGTCGGCTTGGGCCGCTAACACGAGTACGAGGTCATCATGGCTCTCAGTGGACGTTCACGCAAAGCTTTAGAGTTGGCCTGCGCTAGCTACCCAGCGGGCAACGAGATCGCCAACGCGATCGATGCCGCCAGCGGCGACCTTGGGACTCCGTCGACCCCGGTAACGCCGGTTGCAGTCACGTTTACGGCCGGTGGGACGCCGACCGAGTACGCCACGCCAGCCGGCACATTGACTGTCGCCAACTCGACCACTCCGACCGTCGTCGAGTTACTCAACTACTGCAACGAGCTTCGCGGCAACATCGCCTCGCTTCAGGCGATTCTCCACGCTCACGGTTTGACCACGTAACTCTCGCCCGAAAGGACAATCTCATGGGGTTCTTGACGAAGGCGGCTCAGGCCGTCGAAGGCTTTGTGGAAAGCGGAGAAAAGCGGATCGCCGGGGCGGTTAACGCTCTGATCGCCAAGGAGCTTCCGCCGACCGTGGCGACCGAGGTGGAAGCGGTGGCCGACGCCGCGCTTGATGGCGCGGTCAGGGTAGTCGAGGCCGAAGTGAACGCCGAGGTGGACAAGCTCGATCCAGCCTCTTCCGCAGCAGCGCAGCCGGCCGCCCAGCCGGTAACGACCGCCAATGCGGCGGCCAGTTCGGCTCCCGCTCCTGCCGCGCCGGTCACCCGATAAACCGTTTGAGGGTGCGTCCGATGGATCTTCTGTCGTCCACGCTGAACGCCGTTGGCCAAGTCGGGAGTACCCTCGACAAGTACACCGGAGGGCGTGCCGTTCGTGGCGCGCTCGCCGGTAAGCCTCGCGAACTTGCGAGCGTCATCCCGTTCTCGGATACGTTAGGACTCACCAATGAGCATGACGCTACTTCCGGTCGCGATCTTCTTGACCATTATGGCGTCACGGCCAAGGGCGACAACTCTCTGGGCGCACACGCAGCAGGATTTCTTGCGGACAACGTACTCTCTCCCGCTAACTGGCTTGGAGCGGGGGCAGCGTTCAAGGCCGCGCCCACGCTCGCGAAGGGGTTATCGTCGGGAGCCAAGGCGCTCAGCGGACTCGACCTGATCGACCACATCGGAGCCGGCGCAAAAGGTGTTGCGACCGCCGGAAAGAACTTCCTGGCGAACGACGCCGGCTCATTAAAGATTCCCGATCTGCACTCAGCCATCATGGCCCAAATGGGTCACGAGCTTCCCTACCAACGGGCGATCCGGCTCGGTGATGAAGCGGGAGTTCCAACCGGCATGGTCGACGCGAAGACGGCCGCCGAAGCATGGGCACCAGCGGGACTCGACGAGAAGGCGGCGGGACGGATCGCAGCGTGGTACAACCCCGTCGACCACAACGTCAATCTCAATGACGCAACACCAACTTGGCGCAACAACGATCTGATGGAAGGATTCATGCGGGGTGCCGGCCCGACAGGTACTCGCTGGTATTCGACGTCCGATCCGAACGGGATCTTCAACCATGAACTCGGGCACGCGTGGCACCGCGAAGCGATCGGTCCCGATGCCTTCGTCGGCGATCCTAAGCTCGCCGGCTTCCCGTTCGACCACAGCAAATACGTCGGCGAGAATCTCAGTCGTTACGGGGCGACCAACCCGCACGAAGCCATCGCCGAGATGGTCGCAGCCCTCAAGGGCGGCCAAGAATATGACGCGATGCAGAAGGCAGGCCTATCGAAAATCCTCTGGAATTACGGCGGCAAAACCCTCTGGCAGCGGCTCGGCGACGAGAAACTGCTCAAGCCTCTTGGGTATTCTTTAATGGGTGGCGCTGCTCTCGGATCAGCCGCAGACCAAATGCAAGAGGCGTAACATGGGATGCGTGATCGGCAAACTGCGGTGCGCAAAATGGAATGATGTGTCCAGTCCTAAGCTGTTTTTCTTCTGGTGTCCCGCATGCCAAGAGCCGCACCCTTATTGGGTTGATGACCCCGATCCACGGAAGACCTGGCAATTCAATGGTGACTTCAATAGGCCAACGTTTACCCCGAGCTTGCGGGTGTTTGGTGATGGCCATGCGACGGCGTGCCATCTCAATCTGACAGACGGCAAGATTTATTACCACGGCGACTCACCACATGCACTCGCTGGCGAGACCGTAGAACTGCCAGATTACCCCGAGGCGTAACATGGTTACCGACTGTCGATGCGAAGAAGGAATCACTGTTGGCTTAATCGACGGCCTGATTGCGATCTGTCGAATCGTAGCTAAGCGTGATCTGTCTCCCGACGTGGTTGGCGAGGCGTTGCTCGATCTGATGGGTGATGAAGACTTAGGCACGATTATAGAGACAGCCAAGAAAGTTGCCGACCAAAGGGACTACGAGAACCAATACAGAGCGGGGCGATAATATGTCTGGCCTCCAGTTCGACTTATTCGGCGGCAATAGCCCAGGTCTAGACTTTGGAGACCGTCCGATCCCTCGCGCGCCGATCCATAACCCTCGAACGGCCTACCGGTCGCCGCTCCCTGATGAGCAATACCAGAACATTGGGCAACAAGCGTTGCATGCCGGCGCGAGCGGGCTTGGTTACGTATTCGGCACACTCGACAAACCGGGGCAGGTTGTGCGGAATACGTTGGCCGGCAAGTTCGGCTCAGCGTTACGCCAGGCCGTCCCCTTTGCGGACACCCTCGGCCTCGTCGACCAAGGCGACTACACGAGTGGCCGCGACCTGACAAACCAGCTTGGGATCACCGGAAAGCATGACAAGGGCTGGGGAGCTTGGGGCGCCGGCCTCGGGGCTGACATTCTCACAGACCCGCTCACGTACTTGACGTTCGGTGCCAAGTCCGCTCTCACGCCGATCGGTCGCGCGGTTCAGAAGACGGGAGCGCTCCGAGGTTGGTCAGGTAAGGCTATGCTCGAAGGCTTCCACGGGGTTGAACCCGCCTTGCAGGCCGCCGGTCGCACCGCGAGCGACATCGCCCACATGACCGATCAGGGCCAGCGAATCGCCCAAGGTGCCGCAGCCGCTACCGGCGTCCAGGCGAACCAGCCGCTTGGATCGTTGGCGCGCATTGGCCTTCCCTTTGGGGGGCCGAGTGTCAACGTTGGCACCGGAAGAACGGCCCAGGCGATCGCGGGCGGCCTTGACGCGGCAGGCGACTGGCTGAAGTACGGCAATCCCGTTGGCCGGGCCGCGGGATCGCTCTTCGACCCCAACGTTCATGGTGCCGTGGACGAGGTCACCCAACGTGGGGCGACAAGGTATCTTCAGCCTGCCCTACAAGACCTGAAGGCCCAAGCCAGAGCGGATCGCTTCGACGTGATCCACGGACTCGATCCGCTCGTGTCAGCTGGCGCTCATCCAGAATCGCTGATCACCGACACGGCCCGAGCCGTGGCCGAGGGGGTTCCGCATCCCTTCCCGCAGGCGCTTGCGAATGACGTCGGCGGTGTTGCCCAAGCGATCAATCACATTGGCTCTCGCCAGCTTGCTCAGGCCCGGGAGTCCGGCGCGCCTCTACGTGATGTCGCCGACCCATTCGTAAACTACGTCCCCCGCTCCGCGTTTAACGAGGTGCCTGGCTCCCTCCAGATGGATCGGCGTCGGCTTCTGCCAACGACTAGCGCCGCGAACATCGGCCGCGATCCGTTGTACCAAGAGATCCCCGGCGGTACGAACAGGATCAAGGACTGGTTCAGTCGCTTTGCTGGACTGAAAGCGGTCCCCCAAGTTACCCAAGAAATCCGCCGCGACCTGGAACAAGATTTAGTGCGCGGCGGTGGGACCATGACCAAGGATCTCGCCGATGCCTTTGACGTCAAGGCGGCCGCGCTGGCCGAAAAGCTTGCCGGCACGAATGAAGCCTATCGGTCCGCCGCGTCAGGCGGCGGCGGCAAACACTTTTTCTCGCCGGATCTCGTGTCGGACGTCACGCAGCGCGGCAACGCCCACGCAAAGACCGTCGCCAACGCTAGGGCGGCAACGGGTATCCTCGGAGACGTGGCTCAACCCTTCCAGCAGGGAACGGGAATGATCCCGTTAGCGGACACGCTCCCGCGGCTTGGCATCGAGACGACGGCCCATAATCCGCAGACCGGAGCGCTCGCGGAAGGCGGCCTTGTGAATCTCTACCGCGCCCTCGCGAAACAGGGAGCGGGCAAGGTCGATCCATTCCTGACAGACGCTGCCGGCCTCAAAAAGCTAACGAACGCGGTCAACCAGTGGGGTGTGACGCCTGAGAAATTTGGCACATTGACAAAACAGTACGGACAGTGGACGGCCCCCGAGCAAATCAAGACGTCGCTCGGTGCCTTCGACTCGCTCACGAACGCGTTCAAGAGCCTGGCGTATCCGATCTGGATTCCGAGCCACATTCGCAATGCGATGACAGCAGCTGTGAACAACGCACGCCACGGGGTGGGCTTAGGGGACTACGCGAAGCAGCTTGCCGTGATGACCGGACGGGGAATTAGCCCCGCCGAAGCGCATGACCTTCGACGGGCTCAGTACGCGGGAGCCAATGTCTTTGGTGGTAACGGGATGAACGAGGAGATTGCCGGAAACGTTCGCCAGGCGTTCGATCAGAACAAGCGGTTCACGCCGCATGCTCCCGGTTCGGATCGGGCGGGAGAACACGGAAATCTGGCGGCCGACACGGCAGATCTTGTGCTTAAGCAGGGGTTGCTGGGTTCGCTGGGAGCGACGGGCCGGGCGGCCAGGGAAGGGCTTGGGGGGCTCTTGGATAAATCCCGAGGGTGGGGGCAAGCGGCCGGCGAGAATCTGGGCATCAAGGGTGTCGGCCAGGCGGCCGAAGACATGTTGCCAGCGGTGGCGGCGGGACGCAAGGCGGGAGCCAACATCGAGGACTTTTTCCGTGGTGCCCTGTTCAACAAGCTGACCCGCGAAGGCGCGACCCCAGCCATGGCCGCCGATGAAATCAACAAGCTGCATTTCGACTACGGACACCTCACGGATTTCGAGAAAAATGTCATGCGCCGGGCAGTTCCGTTCTACACGTTCGCCCGGAACAACCTGCCTTTGCAGGTCGAAACCGCACTCCATCAGCCAGGCATTTTGCAGGCTCAGAGCAAGCCGTTTATGCAGGAAGACGCGGATGAAAAGGGATATGTTCCGAAGTACCTCCAGGGTGGCTTCGCAACGCCGGTCGGCCCCGAATTCCAGAACGCGGAAGGTGATGCCAGTCAGCAGTACATCTCGCAGTTTGGCCTGCCTGCGGAAGAGGCATTCGGCAAGCTCCGGTTCCAGAACGGGATGCCGGACCTTCGCAACACGGCGCTGGCATTCGCGGGCAACCTGAACCCGATGATCAAGGCTCCCCTCGAACAGCTCTTCAACACCCAGTTCTATTCGGGGCGGAAGCTGTCCGACCTCAAGCCGCAGGGGACCGCCTCGGCGATCGGAAAACTGTTCGGCGAGGACAACCCGCAATTGTTGGCCCAGGTGCTTGCGAACACGCCCGCCACCCGCTTCATCTCCTCGGCCGACAAGCTGCTCGACCCACGCAAAACGCCGGTTCAGAAGGCGTTGAACCTCCTGACCGGCGTCAAGGTGACCGACGTTGATACGGACAAACAGCGAGCGATCGACCTGCGGCAGGCGTTGCAAACCCTGATGGAGCAGTATCCACACCTCTCCCAGCACACCGAGTTCTACGTGAAGCCGGACAACGTCCAGAACCTCACGCCCGAGGAGATGAAGGCGATGCGGGCCTATGCGACCCAGGAGGCTGAGAGCCGAGCCTGGTCTAAGGAGCAGCGCCGGCAGATTGGCGTGCAGCGATAGTTTTCAGATTGAGAAGCGATTTAAGTCGCCGTCGTTGGCCAAACGTTCCACAAGCACCATGTCTGGGAAAGTGTCCTCGCCCATGACCGCCAGCACGATCCTGTCGTGCTCGGCTTCCTCGGGCAAGTCGCCGTCCTTGGGTCCGTCAGGATCGAACCCTGCCCAGTTATCTCTGGCACGGTCATGCCCGTCCTTCATGTGGCCAGGCATCATCGTGCACATCTTGCCGTTGCGGAATCGCGCTGCTATCCAGTCTGAGCCTTCCGGATACAGGATGTATGTTCCGTCGCGGATCACAGGGGAGCCTCGATCTGCCAGTGGTAGGTTATGTAGCGTTCCTGCTCGTCGTCCCAACAAACAACCGTTCCGTCTGTGTGGCCGTCTGCTATGTGCTCCTCAATCTCGCAGTAGGCCCAATCCGCATCCGCCAAAGATGCTGCACATTCGATAGATCCATCTTTATCGACCGTCCCACTTCCGGCCAATTCGTTGTCTGGGCCGCCTGAACGCCAGTTTCCCGTGATAGTGATACGTCGCCGCGTTGCCTTTCCCATGTCTCATCTCCCAAAAAACTTGATCTGTTCTTGATACCACACTTAGCGTAGCACCAGCACTGCGCCAGCGCCGTGATCCTCTTTGCGATCGCTCGACGCGACCGCACCCCGGGAAGTGGGGCCGCACTCAGCAGCCCCACTAGGGAGATCCGCACAGTCTCCCATTCCCTAGGGTTGGCTTTGCTCTTTCTTCTGCCCTTCGGCCACATCAGAACTTAGCCTCACACAATTAGCTGTCTAGATATCCACGCCTGACGCCCCACCTATTTGCCCTGACTCGACGGCATTCGCCTCTTGGGAAGACGTCGGATTGGATGATCTTTCATCGCGAAGATAAGCTGCGTACCCCCCAGGATAATTCGCCTCGATGTCCGCTTCTGCGCCAGACACGCCGCGTGGCGCCGGGGCATCATGGAGCGTAAGGTGTTGCGCGGCGCCCCATGCCTCGGCTTCCCTTTGTGCTGCCCCGACCGTTTCTTGGGGCTCCGAGTGCCAAAGCTCAGGCCAATAGCCATTGCGAACCGTTTTTCCATTGGACAGTTTGAATTCTTCGTATTCCTTTCGGTCCAGATCGACGATCCTAGCGGATACCCGATTAACCCGATCATGGGTAAGGTTGGACCAATCGATTGGCTCGTACACGGTGTTGTAGATAATCGCTGCCCTCATGGTCTCGCCCTTTTGGGTCAAAGTTCAGGTTTCGGTCTCACGCGATTGGCTGCATCGAGCAGCAGTTGCTTCTTGTCGCTCAAGTGGGAGTATACCCTGGCGACGATCTCGGGTGAATTGCCTATCATCTCTGCGACGATCGCCAGGGTGACACCCCGCGCCAGAGCATTCGTTGCCCAGTGGTGGCGGAACGCAAGCAGCGAATCGGCGGGCGTCACTAAGTGGTTCTATGGGGTCGGGCCTTCTTGGCTGCCGCGAGCAAGAGATCTTTGTGGTCCGACAAGTGGCAGTAGGTTCGCAGAACAACCTCGACAGAGCTACCCATCATCTCGGCTACCACTTCGACGGACACGCCCCGCGCCAGGGCATCCGTTGCCCAACGATGTCGCAGTGTGTAAGGGACAGCCCGCTCGTCCAGGCCGGCTCGATCTCTGGCTTTTCGGGCCGCCAAATCGATCGCGTATTCGGTCCACTTGTTGTCGCGCGAGTTTCGGAAAAGCGTGCCTGTCTTCACGCGTTTAGAGAGTCCAACGAGGATCTCTTCGGCGCGTGGCGTGAGTTGAATCACGCGAGGCTTGCCCGTTTTTCCGCTTGTCTTATCCTCGCCGATGCGGAACCGAACCTCGTGAAACGCCAGTTTGAAGTGGCGCGGTTCGATCATGGCCGCCTCTCCCGGACGGCAACCCGTCTCGTAGATGAATTCAAGGAACTCGTTCAGGGGCTCCTTGGCCGACTTGATGTACAGAAGGCACTCACGCTCGTCGAGGATGTCTTCTCGTTTCAGCGCACGCGGCCTCTTAACCTTGGCGATCTGGTTGAGGGTGATTCGTCCCTCTTCGTGTGCCCAATTCCAGGCGCGTTTGATCGACGTGATTGCGCCTCGTCGAGACGTCGGATTCCATTGGGGATTGTCGTCCAGGAAGTCCGTGATGTGCATCGGCTTGATCTCGTTGGCATCCATGTGTCCGATCGTCGCGGTGAAGCGATCGAGGAACATGGCGTACCAACGGTGAGTCTTTGGCTTGAGATTGGCCTTGGCGTGTTTGAGAAACAAGCCGGCGACCTCTTTGCTCGTCAGTCTGGCCGTCGTTGGATTCTTTGGATCGGGCTTCAGCTCAAGGTAGCGACGATATGCTTCCGTCTGGCTGCTTTTTCCGTCAGCCAACTTGCGCTGTCTCCCATCAATCTCGACGTACCACGCATCGCGATCTTTGCGATACCAAGGCTTCGCGGGTCTAGCCATCTGCGTCTCCATGTTGGTGTAGAACCGACCCAACCGGAGCGTAGATTAGGTTTGAATCCTGCCATCAAACCTGCCAGCAAGGACTTTTTTAGACCCGCCTGT
This sequence comes from Isosphaeraceae bacterium, assembly GCA_031291845.1. Lineage (GTDB taxonomy): Bacteria > Planctomycetota > Planctomycetia > Isosphaerales > Isosphaeraceae > DAIDJG01. Next base: position 12,620 of record JARLIH010000238.1, read on the forward strand.
CTTGACGTAAGTCTTTGCTGGGCTTGGTAGTGCCTCCCGTAGGACTCGAACCTACAACCCGCTGATTAAGAGTCAGCTGCTCTGCCAATTGAGCTAGGGAGGCGAGTGAATTCGCCGGCGTTGGGGTGGGAAGTCGTCAGGAAGGAAGGGTCATCAGCTCTTCTTCATCAAGGCTCCTCACGGGGCCTAGTTTCGCTTTCCGGCGGGGCCGCTGTCAAGACACGTTTCGCGCCCGGAGAACGAAGGCCGTATGGTCAAAGCGGTTCGCCGGGTATGAGAGCGGATTCGCCGGGGTGCGGCGCCGGCAGCGCGGTGCGAGCAGGATCGATCGGGGGGATGCGCTCGGGGCGGGCGATCAACATCGGGATGTCCAGGCCGTGGCGAACTTTATCGACGGTCTGGCCATAGAGCAGGTCACGGACGAGACCGTGGCCGTGCGAGCCGACGACCAGCAGGTCGACGGGCGAACGTTTCAACTGGCCGACGAGCTGACCGGCGCGGTCGGGACCGTGAAGCAGGACGGGACGTGCGTCGTAACCCATCTCGGCCAGGGTGTGGACGACCTCGGCAAGGTAACGCTCGTCAGCGCCCGTCTCGCGGTCGGCCGTGTCGGCGCCGTAGACGCGCGTCATCGGTGTGTCGACGACATGCATCAAGATCAGACGGGTCTCCCCGGGACGCGCCAGGCTGAGCGCGCGGTTTAGGATCTCGGTGTCGCTCTGGTTGTGCTCCAACGCCACGCCGATCGTCTCCAACGGCCGCGGCCGCAGCAGGTCCCGCCAGTCGAGCTTGACGCTCGGCGCAGGGAGCCAGGGGGGGGCGGGTCGCAACCAGGGCTTCAACGTGACCCAGGCCAGGAGCAACGTGACCGCGCCGATCAGCCCGTACAGGCCGGCGCCGACGATCCATGCCAGGGGGAACGGGCCGACGGTTCGGCCGGAGTCCGCGGCCAACGCGACCCATTCGGCCGCCTTGTCGAAGACGAGCTTCCCGTTCAGCGCCACGATGATCGCGGCCGTCAACCAGGCCAACCCCTGGGCCCAACGGGGCGTCGCCAAGGAGCCCATGTTGCGGCGGTTCGAGGTGAAGTGGATCAACGGGATCACCGCGAACGAGAGCTGCAAGCTCAGGATCACCTGGCTCAACACCAGAAGGTGTTGCGTTGAGCTGTCCCCCGCGAAGTAAATGACGAGCACCGCCGGGACCAGCGCCACGAGCCGCGTGATCAGGCGCCTGAGCCATGGGGCGATGCGCAAGTGCAGATAGCCTTCCATCACGATCTGCCCGGCGAGTGTTCCGGTCAGCGTCGAGCTTTGGCCCGCACACAACAGGGCAATCCCGAACAGAATCGGGGCGCCCCTGCCCAGAAAGGACGGCAAGAGTTCGTGCGCTTGCTCGATGCTCGCCACGGCCACGCCGTTGCGGTGGAAGACCGCCGCGCTCAAGACCAGGATCGCGGCGTTGACGAAGAAGGCCGCGTTCAGCGCGATCGCCGAGTCGATCAAGTTGTAGCGACAGGCGGCTGCCTTGCTGCGCAAGTCCTTGCCGATGCGACGCGACTGGACCAGCGCCGAATGCAAGTAGAGGTTGTGGGGCATCACCGTTGCCCCGAGAATTCCGATCGCCACGAAAAGCGCTCCCGGCGGCAACGAGGGAACCATTCCGGTCAGCACGGCGCCTGCGTCAGGCCGGGCCATGCAAATCTCGATCAGGAAGCAGGCCCCAATCGTCGCCACGAGCGCCAGAATCACCGCCTCCATCCGGCGCATTCCCCACTTCTGAAGCCAGAGAAGGAGGAATGTGTCGAATGCGGTCACCAGGCAACCCCAGAGCAGCGGCATGCCGAACAGCAATTTCAGGGCGATGATCGTACCGAGCACTTCGGCCAGGTCGGTTGCCGCAATGGCGATCTCGGCCAGTAACCAAAGTACTGCGTTCACCGGCCGGGAATACTCTGCCCGACACGCCTGCGCCAGGTCGTGACCGGTCACAACCCCGAGCCGCGCTGCGAGTGTCTGGAGCAGCACGGCCATCAGGTTGGACATCAGCAGGACCCAGATCAGCGCGTAGCCGAACCGCGCCCCGCCTTCCAGGTCCGTGGCCCAGTTCCCCGGGTCCATGTAGCCGACGCTGACGAGATAAGCGGGTCCGAGAAATGCGAAGAGTCGCTTCAAGGGGTTCGTTTGCGCGACGCCGACCGATCCGTGCACCTCCTCCAACGAACGGCGCTCCGCGCCCGGCTGCTCGACGATCGCCATCGCACCGCCTTCCTCGTGCCACCTGACTCTGTCCGAGGCCCGCAATTTGCCAAAAACGCTCCGGAAGCGACCTGTAATCCCAGCCTATGGTAACGTCGACTTTTGAACGACTGCAAGACAGGATTTTCGTGGGCCGTGGTTCTGTTTTGGGAGGCCAAAAATCCATAGGTTCCACTCTGGGGGCGTGGATACCTACGCCGACCGGATTCTGGAGCGGGTGCTTTACGGCATAAACACGCTCTCCCACTTTGAAGACTTCTCCAGAAATTTCCCCCGGTACGGCATGGGCGCTGCGGCTGTTACGCGGGAGAAGCGGGTGCACCGGGCCGAGTCAAAGGGGCTGGCCGGCATCCGAGGCGTAGGAGGTGACAACGATGCGTAGAGTTCTTGCCTTGGTGCTCGCGGGGGGATTGTCGCTGGGCATGGCGACGACGTCGCACGCGCAAGTCGCGGTGGGAGTGAACCCCTGGGGTGGCGTCGGGGTGTCCGTGGGGGGCCCTTACAGCTAATACTCGAGCGGGTACTATGGCCTGGGTGGCTACGGCGTTGCTCCCGGTGCAGCGCTCTATTCGTCGGGCTATTACGGCGTTGCGCCTGTGACCTATGGCTACACGTCAGTGGCGTATCCGGCGGCGTACAGCTACCGCTATTACCCGGCTTACGGCTATGGCGGCCCCGGTTGGCGACGCGGCGGTTGGCTGGGCGGGCGGCGGATGTGGCGTTATTGATCGGGGCAGGGCACGCCTCGGTTCGGCCGCGGCTCGGGTGACCGTGGAGAACGACGACATTGGTTGCCGGGCGGCGCTGGCTCTATGGCGATTTTGAGAACTGAACTTCAAGGAGCGGGCATCATGAGGCGGATTCCGGGGGTGATCATTTCGGCCGGCCTGTGGCTTGGCCTGGCGGCCGGCGCGGTGGCCCAAGACTCACTGAACGCGTTCGGCAGCTTCCCGACGAACACGGGGGCGGGCTTGCCGTACACGACCTACGCGCCGCGCACCAACTATGGGATGGCCGCAACCTACAACGCGTACAGCCCCAACTCGTACTACGGCGCGGCCCGCGTGGCGCCGGGTATTACGATGTACAACTCGGGCTATTCGGGCCAGGCCTCTGGCTATCTGCCGGGGACGTACGCAGCCTCTTACGGCTACGCGCCTTATGCGTACCGGGCGTACGGTTACCCGTACTATGGATACCGCTCGTACAGCTACCCAACCTACGGCTATCGGCGCGGGCTGTTCGGGCTGCGCAATCGCTGAGTCGGTATGGCCGACCGTGGGACTCAGATGCGGGGCGAGGAAAGAGGGCCATTTCCTCGTCCCGTCTGCGTGCGGGGGCGTCAATTCCGCCGAGCTTTCCGTAGAATGACGGGAGCGGGCTCGCGCACGTCCTCGATTTGTGAGCAAGAGTTGTCCTGCCAAGGACGCATCGCGGGGTGCGCAGCGAAAAGCAAACGGGGAGGGGACCATGCGTCGTGCGATGGGCGTGCTGATCGTAGGTGCGGTGCTGGCGCTTGGGCCGGGCTCGGCCCGTGGCCAGGCGGTCTCCGGCGGGACGATGAACCCGTACCGGCTCAACGGGTACTTTGCTGCCCCGGGGCTCTACGGGATGGCATACGGTTCCCCGAGCGTCGGAGTTCCGCGCACTTATACGTCGTTTTCGTCGCCCTATGGGGCCGGATACGGCTACGGTTACGCTCCTTACGGGCTGCTCCCGGGGCGGTACGGGGTCGGCCTCTGGCGACCGGGGTTCGTCGCGCCCGGGTATGTCTACGGCGCTTCCTACTACAGTACGTTCTCTCTCCCGGCTTCGGTCACCGGCGTGGCGCCGCTTGCGCCACCTCCCGTGGGGGTCTACGCGCCTGGTTTCGGTCCGGGAAGCTACTACGCCTGGTGACGGGCTTCGTCGGCCGTGCGCCGCGCGACAGCCAACGTCACGCCAGGCCCGATTTGCTTGGGCACCAGCAGGCGGGTGGCCCCCGCGCCCCGGAGCGCAGCGGGCTCGGCGACGGCGGCGATGCCCACCTTTGCCCGGACGCGCTCGCTCGGTCGCTCGATGCCCGGGGTCTCGGCCAGCGACTCCGCCGGAAAACTGACCAGGGGAAGTCCACGGCCGCGGGCGAAGGCCAGTAAGCCCGGTTCGTCGAGCTTGAGATGGACGGTGGCGACCGCCGCAATGCAGAGGGGCGACAGCCCGTGAGCGGCGAAGACCGATTCGGTCCAGGCGTCAATTGCTTCACGCGTCGCCCCGCGGCGGCAGCCGACGCCCGCGACGAGCGTCGGTGGTCGGTACACGATGGTCCGATCGTCGGGTAGGCCGGGGGGAACGGCGCGGTCGCTGATGACGAGCACGGCGGAGGGACGAACGACCGATACGTCGCCCGGCGCGCTGAGCCGAACGAAGTGTTGCGGCCAGGGGCCGAAAGGGTGCCACCAGTCGGTGTGGCCTGCATCCTGCCACACGGCGACGCATTCGCGTCTGACGACGGCCGCTGCCACCCGGGTGAAGTTCTCGGTCCGCTCGACGGCCCATCCCCACGTGCGACCGATGCGGTCGACGGCGGGGAGCCGTTGGGCCTCGCTGGCCGTGGTAATGACCGGAAGGGCGCGGAGCACGTCGGCCACACGTTCGGCCAAAGCGTTTGCGCCTGCACCGTGGCCTCCCAGGACGCTCACGGCGAACTGGCCCGCGTCGTCAACCGCGACGACCGCGGGATCAGTCCGTTTGTCAAGGGCGAGGGGGCCAGCCAGCCGGACCACGATGCCGAGGGCCATCACGGCGACGATCTCGTCGTGGGTGTTCCAAACTGTCGGGAAGACTCGCCGGAGCGGTCCGACCCAGCCGAAGACGCCTGTCTCCGTGGTGGGGAAGATCGCGGCGTCCTCCGTCGTGAGCCCCCCGCATGCGCCGACGACGCACGACGGGCCATAAATGGCCGTCTCCTCGGGTCGTGCAGCGCGGAGGCGGCGCGCGAGTCCGAGGCCGGCCTGGGACAGGACGAGGACGGCCGTCTTCATCGTGTGGCGCGACTCATGGCTGGTTCCGTTGACGGCCCTACGGGCCGGCCCTTAGAGTGAGGCAGACATGCTGCCCGCCGTTGCCGACTCGAGCCGTGCGAACATCGTACAGGGGATCGTGCCGAATGTCATTTCCGCCCATCGCCCGCGTCCGCCAGTCGATCCCGCAGCCGCGCGTCGCCGACGTGGCGGGGACCGTCCGCCAGTCGATCATCGAGAGCCGCATCCGCGACCGGGTGAAGCCGGGCGGGCGCATTGCCGTGGGGTGCGGCAGCCGCGGAATTACAGCGATCCCGGTGGTCGCGCGCGCAGCCGTCGATGCACTCAACGAGCTGGGATTCCGCCCCTTCATCGTCGCCGCGATGGGGAGCCACGGCGGGGCCACGGCGGAAGGCCAGCGTGCGCTGCTGGCCGGCTATGGAATTACCCCGGAGACGATGGGCGTCGAGGTCCGGACCGAGATGGAGACGGTGGTCGTGGGCAAGAGTCCCGTCGGCCTACCCATTTATTTCGACAAGAACGCGTATGAGGCGGATGGCATCGTCCTGCTCAACCGCGTCAAGCCGCACACCGATTTCCACGCGGCGCACGAGTCGGGCGTGCTCAAGATGCTCGTGATCGGGCTGGGCAAGCGCGAAGGGGCTGCGCAGGTGCACAAGCTCGGCCTGCGGGGCATGAAGGAAGTGCTGCCCGCCGTCGGCAAGGTGCTGGTCGAGAACACCAAGCTCGCGCTCGGGGTGGCGATCATCGAGAACGCCGAGGACGTGCCGGCTGAGATCGTCGCGATCGAGCCCGACACGATCTTCGACGTCGAGCCGAAGCTGCTCAACCGCGCCCGCGAACTGATGGGGCGCTTGCCGTTCGACCAGATTGACGTGCTGATCGTCGGCGAACTCGGGAAGAACTACTCGGGTGCGGGGATGGACCCGAACGTGATTGGCCGCTTGATGATCGAGACGCAGCCCGACTTCGACCGGCCTCGGGTCACGCGGCTCGCCGTGCTCGACGTCTCCGAGGAAAGCCACGGCAACATCGTGGGGATCGGGTTCGCCGACCTCACGACGGAGCGGCTGGTGTCGCGGATGGACCTGGACGCGTTCCGGATCAACGTGCTCACGGCCTGCATGCTTGAGCGTGCGCGCATCCCGATCACGCTGCCCGCCGACCGCGACGTGTTCGCGGCTGCGCTCGACACGTGCTGGCGGATCGAGCCGGCGGAAGCCCGGATGGTGCTGATCCCGAACACGCTGGAGGTGAATACGCTCTGGGTCTCGCCCGCGCTGGAGGACGACGTGCGCGCGCACCCACTCCTCGCGTTCGAGGGGTCCTATGAAAAGATCCCGTTTGCCCCGGACGGCACGCTCGACCAAGAGCGGCTGTTCCCCGAGAGCGTCCGGGGCCGGCGGGCCGCAGGGGCGTATGTGGTCCATTCAAAACGGTAGAAGGTTTTGCGGTTCACGCTAAGGTAAGTTTAGGTACGTCCCGCCCGACCCTCGACCGGCCATTGAGGTGTCCTTTCCACCCATGACGCGCCCTTCGAACTCGCCGAATCGCTTCCGTATCCTTGCCATGGACGTGGACGGCACTCTGCTGGACTCGCAGGGAACGTTGCGCCCGCGCACGGCCGAGGCCGTTGCGCTCGCGGCGCGGGCGGGGATCCGCCCGGTGCTCTGCACGGGCCGGCGCTATCGCCGTGCGCGCCCGATTGCGCTACAGCTTGGGGTGGACGCGCCTATCGTGTGCAACTCAGGTGCGCTCGTCAAAGACCCCGCGACGCACGCAACGTTGTGGCGGGCGGACCTCGACGCCGAGCTGCTCGCCGAAGCCTTGGCGGTCTTTCGCGAGCGCGACGAACCGCTGATTTCGTTCACCGACCGCCGGCCTGACGACTACGACTTCATCGTCGCCCACGAAGCCACCGGGCGACCCCTCTTCGACGACTACCTCGCGCAGAACCAGGGACTCGGCGAGGTCCGTCCCGATTGGGCCGAGGACAGCGGGTCGGGTCCGCATTTCCACCTCTGTGCGATCGGGACGCGGCCGAACATGCTCGACTTCGAAGTGGCGGTCGTGGCGCGCCTGGGCCTTCGGGTGCGGACGTTCGTCCAGAAGAGTCCGCGCTATGTGGGCACGATGTGCGAGGTGCTCCATCGCGACGCGAGTAAGTGGAGTGCGATTTTACACCTGGCCGCACTGTGGGGTGTCGATCCCGCCGAGATCTGCGCGGTGGGGGACGACATGAATGACGTCCCGATGTTGACCGGGGCTGGGCTCGGTGTGGCGATGGGTCACGCCCCGCCGGCCGTCCTGGCCGCGGCGGACCTGGTCACGTACGACCATGACGCCGACGGCGTGGCCCGGCTCGTCGAGGACGTGTTGCTGGCCTGAATGCGAGCGCGAGGACCGCGGACCGATGCCTGATGTTCACCCGGAGGCCGATTCGGCGTCCAACTCGTCCCACGGGGCTTCCTGGGTGCGCGAAGGAGCCGGCGCGCACGACCAGTCCCTCGAGGAAAACTGGCTGTTCCGGCTGAGGCGAGAGCGGTTCCGGTCGAGGCAGTCGGGGCTGGCGCACGACTTTTACGTCATGCACCTGGCCGATGCCGTCAACGTGATCGCGCTGACGCCCGACCGGAAGTTGGTACTTGTCCGCCAGTTCCGCGCGGGTTCAGGGCGCGACAGCTTGGAGACCCCCGGCGGACTTCTCGACGCGGGGGAGGATCCGCTGCGCGCAGGGGCCCGGGAACTCATGGAGGAAACGGGCTACGCTGGCGGCCCTCCGCAGCGACTCGGAACCGTCTGGTCGAACCCATCGATCATGACTTCGCGCACCACGATCATCGTGATCGCGAACGCCCGGCCGCTGGGTCCGACGAAGCTGGACCACGGCGAAGAGGTGACCGTCGAGTTGGTGCCCGAACGCGCGATCCCACGGCTGATCCGCGAGGGCCGGATCGATCACGCGCTGGTGGTCTGCGGGCTGCTCTGGTGGCTGGAGTCGCGCTTTCCCGGCCGCCTGGCCCCACCTGGGCCCAAGAAGCGGCTGAAGCTCGGGTCGATCATGGTCGCGACCGCGGTGATTGCCGCGGCATTCGGCCTGATCCAGGGTTCGTCGTCTTGGTTCGGCTCGCTCGCGGTGGTCGCGGTGATCGCCGCGGTCGTCATTGCCACGGTCGTTTCGGCCTTCGATCGGGATGGTCGGCGCTAGAGCGAGCCGAAGGCCCGTGCTCGTCACTCTATCGTCAATTGGGAATGTCCGGCCAACTCGTCTCGTGTGTCAATTTGTAGGGCCGGCCACTGCCGGCCCTACTTGAGGATTGATTGATAATCGAACACATCGAGGTACTGCCAGGCGTAAGCGCGGACTGCGCTTTGTTCTTCGTCCGACAGCTCTCGGGCCGTTGCCAGGTTTTGTTCGGGAGTCGCCCGGCGGATCGTGCCCCAGGGATAAACCTCTTCCAGCGGTGTCCCGTTCCAGGACGGTAGGCGAAGCGAATCCGCCTCCTCCAAGCCGAGCTTATTACAGAGGAAGCCGAGCGTCTCGAAGGGGTCGCGCATGACGTCCTCGACCCGCACGATGTGCATCCGGTCGGGAAACCTCTGCTTCGCCAGAAGGGCGTGGTACTGGTTCAGGGTCCATCCCAGTAAGTAGTGGCGGAGCGACAAGGGGACCGGGCGCTTCTTCGTGTCGGCGTAGGCCGACCACGGGTTCCGGACGACGTGCAAGAAGTGCGCATCGGCCAGCTCGGTGAGGATGGTCTCGGCATCGACGACGAGGATCGGGCTGTAACCAACATAAACCGATTCTCGCCCGGTCCGGCGGTAGTCTCGCCACGCGTCGAACGTCGCGCGGAAGAAGGCCATGACGTTCTCGGTGCGCGACCGGCCCGATGTTTGTATGTATTCCTGATAGATTCGGCAGCGATCGTCATCGGAAAAATCGAACGGCGAATGTCGGAACTTGCTCACGGACGGAGTGCGCGCCCGCACCTTGCACTCCTCGTCGATGATCGCCTTGTAGTCTTGAAACGGCGTCGCGTCCAGCGCGAAGGCGGGCCACCGGTACTTGACGGGGAAGAGCGACGAGAGCTCGTCCATCACCAGCCGGGTGCCGAGCTGCGATTCGAATGGGTAGACGAACATCTGAGGGTGCCCGTCGAGGAATCGGTGTGTCGTGTTCCCACCGTTCTCGTACATCGCGCCCAGCATCAGGAGCCGGCAGTTGTCGCTCATGGATTTGTCGCCGTAGTGTACGCGTAGAAGAGCCGTTTGGTCCGTGTCGGCCGTTTACGGTTCGCAAGCCAGGGGAACCCGCCGGTGACGTCCCGCGGTAGCCAGTCGATTGCGAAAATCTGATTACCCCAGGGCCAGATGAGACTGCCCCGAACCTGTCCCGTTCGGACGTCGAGGGCGTGCAGACCGCACAGGCTCGCCTCGACGTCGAGGCCCGGGGCATAAGAGCGGAATCGGGGGATGACCCGGGACGTCCCCACGAATGCGACATCACCGCGGAAGCAGAGCCCGCGAGTCCAGCCGGGTAACCGTGCGATTGGCTCGAAACCACCGTCGCGGACGATTCCAACCTCGCCGTAGCCGCTATTGTCCACCCACAAGACGCCCTGATTCAAGCGAGCCGAGTGCGGGCGCGTCAGCCCGCGGGCGAAAGGCTCGCGCGTCTTGCCCGAGAAGATCACGCCGGTTCGGTCCACGGCGAACTTCAGGTGGCCCGGCCGATAGCGCCCGATCCGGCTCGCCGAGGCGGAGAAGTAAGAACTCGAGAGGTTGTCTCCCGCAGCAATCGAATTGAGCTGGAGGTGATTCCGCCCAAAGACTGGTCCGTTCGCGTGCTCGATGCACGAGGGCCACCATACGCGGTAAGCGCCGCCGTCACTGTCAAAGCGGACGACCGCGTTTTCACCGACGGCGTTGCCGTGAAGGGCCTCGTCGATCAGCGCGAGGTCGTGAAGGTACAGGCAGCCGGGGAAGAACCGGGAACGCACCGGTACGAGTTCCGCCTCCGCCGGGGCCGAGGGCGCGTCCAAGCGCTCCTTCACGCCCGCGACCGGGGCGAGGTCGAAAATCTGGTTTGGATTGCGGGTCGAGGCCACGTGGACCACGTTTCGCCGGCGATCGGCAACGAGCCCCGACGGATGCGGGAGCGACATGTACGAGATGCGCCCTCCCGAATGGTCGGCGCGGAGCGCCATCACGAGGTGCTCGTACTCGCGTGTGACCAGCAGCGTTGCCGTCGACTCGGCGAGGGTCTCCCACCAGTTGCCCTCGACGCGGTACTCGAACAGACGCGGGTCCGCCTGACCGGCGTCCGACCAGTGCGCCGCGACCTGGGCCTGGTCTCGCCATTGCTCGTTGTGCAGGGACGAGAGCGCGTCGAGCCGGCGCTGCTTCGTGCTGTCGCGGTTCGGACTGGTCACTCGCGCCACTCGCTCCACAATCGGTAGGCCCCGGCGTAGAGCATCAGGGCGCTCTTCAGTCGCGTCGTCGATTCCCCGCCGTGTCGCTGGCCGGAGCGGACCGGGACTTCCACGACGGGGTAACCCTCGCGGCGGCAGACGACCATGAACTCAAGGTCGATCAGGTCATCGTCACGCGTCAGCGACAGCAGCCCGGAAAAATGGCGCGGGAAAACCTTGGGGGTGCCGTTGACGTCGCCGCCGGCTATCCCGAACAACAGGCGGCCTTCCCAATTATAGAGCGACGAGCCGAGCTTTCGCAGGGGCGTGCGGGCCCGACGCCTGGCTTTGACGACGGTGCCGGGCCGGCGCAGCGCCTCCTGGACGATAGCCGCCAGTTGGTCGGGCGGAGTGCGTGCCGAGTTGGTGTACGCCAACCAGTTGCCGCGGCTCTCGCGCAATCCGAGCTTGACCGCCAGCCCCCAGCCGCCGGGAGTGCTGTCGATGGCCCGCACCGACTGAAAGTGCCGGGCCAGGTCGCGGCAGATCGAGGGCGATTCGTCACGGCACGCGTTGGTCACCAGCACCAGCTCGTGAGGACAGCCGACGCGCGCGAGCGCGGCTTCGTACCCGACGACGACCGATTCGACATGGTCGGCCTGGTTGTGAACCGGCAAGACGACCGATACCAGGTCGTCTGCGTTCGCCGCCGAGATGAGACTGCTGATGGGCTAGCCCTCCCCGGAAGTCAACTCGTCGGCCGCACGGCGGACCTCGCCGTCTTTGATGAACGTCCGGCGAATGAAATGAGGCCGGCGTTTGACCTCTTCAAAAATGCGCCCGACGTACTCGCCCACCAGTCCGATGGCAAACGCGTTGACGGCGCCGAAGAACAGAACGACGAGTAAGACCGTCGTGATACCCGAAACCGAGCGCTCGGGGTAGAGGATTCGGACCGTCATCTGGACCAGTCCGAGGAGTATCGACAGGACCAGAAGTCCCAGGCCGGACAGGCTCAGGATGGTCAGCGGCGCGTTGCTGAACGAGAGGACGCCGTGTTTGGCCCTGCGCAGTTTCTGCGACAGGCGCTCGCTACGGGGGGAAACGGCCCGGGCGGACGGGCGATACGGGACACCGGTTTGCTTGAAGCCGGCGAACGCCCTCACGCCCGGAAGAAACAGGTCGCGTTCGGGGAAGCGAAGCATCGCACGAACCGCCTGCGTGTCCATCAGGCAGAACTCGCCCGCGTCGCGGGGCATCGCGACATAGGAAAACGTGTTGAACACCTGGTGAAGGATGCGCCGGGCGATTGCGAGTGTGGGCCGGTCCGGTTCACGGTCGCGGATGCCGTAAACGACGTCGTACCCCTCGCGCCAGCGCGCGACGAACTGTTCGATCAACTCCGGGGGGTCGTCGAGGGAGGCCGTCAAAAGGACGCAAGAGTTCTTCGACGCGGCCTCCATGCCGCTACGAAACGCGGCCTGCTTACCGAACCCGCGCGAGTGCCCGATGCCGATCACGCGCCGGTCGTTCCGGGAGAGCACGCGGACCGCCTCCTCGATCGCGGGAGAATCACCATCGTCCACGAAGACGACTTCGTGGTCCACGTTGAGGCTGGCGAAAACGGCCTTCAGGCGATGGTAAGCTTCGTCGACGCGATCGCCTTCGCCGAGGCACGCCACGACCGCGCTGACGCTGTGGCGCGTGTCCAGGCCGTAGCGCTTCGAGCTTCTCTCGTAGCCGTTCTTGTCCGTCAGCGCCCGGTACCACTCGGCCGTTTTCTCGAGGCCTTCGCGGAGCGAGGTCCTCGGCTGCCAGCCAAGGCGGGTCCGGGCTCGCTCGATGTTGGCGTACCAATTCGCGACGTCCCAGGTCCGGGACGGCATCGTGAAGCGGGGAGCCTCGTGAATGTCGAAGACCGCGCGCGACAAAGAGGCAAGCCCGCCGATCGTGGTCCTCGCTCCCGTCCCGATGTTGAAGGAGTTGCCGTAGTCGTCTTCACGCAAATTGAGCGCTGCATCGACAAACGCCTCGCAGGCGTCATCCACGAAGAGAAAGTCGCGCGACACCTCGGGATCGACGAACTCCGGGTATTGCCCCTCGACACCTCGGCGTACGAGGTTCGGAATCAATCGCGAGGAGTCTTCGAGCGGGCCGTACACCGAATAAAGGCGCAGGTTCACGCACGGCAGGCCTTTCTTCTTGCCGTGATAGAGCAGGAGGTTGGCGACCGCGACCTTGGATACGGCATAGTCGCTATTGGGGGCGGGAAGAGCGCCTTCGTCGGGGCCGGCGGCGTTGTCGCCGTACTCGGACGAGCTTCCGGCGTGAACGTAACAAGCGAGGGTCGCCCGATCGAGCCGGTCCAACAGGCGGATCGCCAGGTTGAAGTTGGTCTGGTAAATCAGCGTGCTGTCGGTCTCGAACGAGTAGGCCCCGTAAGCGATGCAGTCGAACACGGTCCGGGGTCTCGTGGTCTGGACGACCTGGTCGAGGTGGGAGTCGATCAGTAAGTCGCCCGCCAGGATCCGGTGCGCGGGCAGCCCGTCCAACCGCCAGGCGGGGAGGCGGCTCGCCGTCCCGTACACGTCATCGCGTTCGCGGGCGAGGGTGCGCAGGAGCGCCGCACCGACGAAACCACTTGCACCCAGCACCAGGATGGGACCGTGGAGACGCTTGATTTTCTGGCTGAGCGTGGATTCCGCGCGCTCGGACACGATGGTCCCCCAGGAGTGGATCAGCAGGACGTCAGCGCCAACTCCGCCAGGACCGCCTCAGGGTCCAGGCCGCACTCGCGGCGGTGGAACTTTTGCGAGCCGTAGCGACCGGTCACGTACCCGAGTGCCGGCCTGTGGAGAAAGCGCCGAGGTGATTGGGCGTTGCTCAAGAGGTAGAGCGCGAGCATTGCCCCCACGCTGCCGGCCGCGGCGTGCTCTTCGACTACCATCAGGCAGTCCGATTCGCGCACGTCGGCGAGAAATTCCGGGGGCGGGGCAGGAAAAGGAAGCTCGCTCAGGACCCATACGCGGGGCCGGCATCGCGCCTCGAGACGGAGCACGGCCTGCAGGATCGAGCCAACGAGCGGGCCGACGGCGAGCAGGCAAGGCCCATCGCCGCGCGACACGCAGCGCCAGGGGGCATACGCGGGCGGCACGAACTTCTCCGGCTTCTCGGACAAACCGAGGCGAAGATAGGCCGGGTGCGACTCGTCGAAAAGGCGAGTGACAACGGGCGGCACGTCCTCGTCGAATGCGGGAATAAAGACCCTGAGATTGGGCAGCGTGAGGAGCGCGCCGTAGTCGCCGAGAGCGTGGTGCGTGCCCCCCATGACCCCGTACCCATAGCCGCCTCCGTTGCCGACCAGGACGACGGGCAGGTCGTGCAGGCAAACGTCGTTGCGAATTTGCTCGAACGGCCGGGCGTAAATAAACGGCGCGATGCTGTAAGCCCAGGCGCGCATTCCCGACTTGGCGAGGCCGGCCGCGACCGCGACCATGTTTTGTTCGGCCACCCCGGCGTTGACGAACCGCGGGCCGAGGGCGTCCCGTAGCGGCTCGAGCGCCATGAAACCAAGGTCTCCGGTGAGGAACACAAAATCGGCACGGCCGGCATGGATTAGGAGCGACTCGCGGAAAACGTCTCGCATTCTCCGTTGACCTCCCGGACGGCCCGGCGGTACTGATCCTCCGAGAGGGGGAGGTAGTGCCACTCCAGGCGGTTCTCCATGAACGACACGCCGTGTCCTTTGACCGTGTGGGCCACGATCGCGCCATTGCCTTGACGGAGCGCTGCGCCGATCGCCTCGTGGTCGTGCCCTTTCACTTCCCTCGTCGCAAGGCCGTAGGCGGCGAACTTCGCGGCGAGCGGGTCCAGCCTCATGACATCTTTCGTCCGGCCGAACCCCTGTAAACCGTTGGCGTCAACGATCAGGAGCAGGTTATCGAGCCCCTGCGTCACCACGAACGCGAGCGCTTCCCAAGACGAGCCCTCGTTCCATTCCCCGTCGGACGTGAGGCAGAGGACGCGCCCGGGCTCCCCTTTCAGCTTCTTGGCCAACGCCATGCCCGCCGCGAGCGAGAGTCCGTGACCGAGGCTGCCGGTCGCGAACGGGATTGCCGGGATGCCGGCAGGGGGAGGGTGACCACTGAGCAGCGTACCGTCCTTGTGGAATTGCCGCAGGTCGTCGTCGGACAGAATTCCGAGGGAGAAGAGCGTCACGTACAGCGCACCCGCCGCGTGCCCCTTGGAAAGAATGAAGACGTCGTGCGGCGTCATGGCCTTATGGTACACACAGAGCAGGATGTCGAGCGCCGACAGGTTTCCTCCCACGTGCCCGACGCCGCTCTCGTAGTGCATCTTGAGCAGTCTCAAGCGGGCGTCGCGGACGATTCGGTCAAAGGACCGGGTGTCGGTCATTCGGGGCTTCCGTGGGGGAGAGACGGGGGCTCGTCGTGTTCGTGGATCGCTTTCCGCGTGCGTGACCGTTGTTGTTGCACGTGAGCCGTGGGTTCGGTCCTGCGGCGTCAGTCTGCCATTATTTCAGAGCGGCCGGCCACGCGGCTAGTGGGCGTGAAAAGTCCCGTTCACACCACAGTGTGAGGCCACGCTTAGCGTGGTTCGGCTGCTCAACCTCTTTGTCTTGTACGAAGGGGTCGACCGCCCTTACGATTCTCTGTGCGGAGGTACGGGGGGCGGCGAAAATTCGATTGGGCAGGCGGTCCGGTGCCCTCCTGGGTCGTTCAGACAAGCCCAGCGCCCGCCCCTCGGACGAACGGGGAAGCGTGCCAGCCCGGGAGACTTCACGTTGGTTCGGCGTATTCGAGGAGCCCTGTTGAAAAGGGCCACCAACTTCGTCCTCGCTGGTCCAGAGCTCGTAGGTGTCGCGCTTTGCGGCCTCAGTTTCACCGGATGGAACGTCGCTTCACTGGGATCGTTTGACCCCGCTACGCTCGTATTTTTTCTGGCGGGTTCGTACCTCGTCACGTTAGCCGGGAAGCTCTGCCTCCGTGCGCTCTTGCCGTTCCGGAGCCAGCCCGATTTTCCGACGTCCTTCCTCTGTGGTTTCTTCGCCTTTTCCACGGCTCTGTTCATCCTCTCGCTTGCTCTACCGCTGGGCATTGTGGGGGATGGACTCATCGTCATCTTGGTAGCTATCGCCTGGGGACTCGCGACAGGTTCGCGACCTCCTTCGCTCACTTCGACGACCGGTCGCTCATTGCCGGGATTGGCGGTCGCGCTCGTGAGCCTGCTTGCGGCGACGCTCTGGTCGGCCGACGCGATTCGCCCCCTGGATGAGAGTCACGGGATAGTCGTGTTCAAGCCCTGGTCCGATTGCTTCGTCCACTCTTGCATGGTGCGCATGTTCCGGGACGCGCATGGGGTCGGTACTCTGGAGAACATCATGCTTCCCGGACGCCCTCCGCAGGTGTATCACTACGCCACGTACGCCGTGCCGGCGTTGCTTGCCGCCGTCACCGGCACGCCTTGCTACGAGGCGTTGACCAGCTTCTTGATTCCCGCGGGCGTGGTGCTCACGGGGTTCGCGGCTTACTCGCTCGCCGGGTCCTGGTGGGGGCCGTACGCGGGGCTGGCGGCCGCCGTTGCGGTGCTCTTGCTGCCTGACCCCTCGTTCTACGGGATCGGGAACCCGTTCCTCAGCTATCATTGGCTACAGCAAGTCGCCCCGACCGGCACGTATGGCGTGGCTTTGGCCTCGCTCGCGTGGCTGTTCTTCTTCGAGGGCTGCCGCACGGGCAACCGCCTTGCCACCTGCGTCGGCCTGATCGTGGCGGGCCTTGTTTTGTTCTACAAGGCCCACATCTTCGTCGCCATCGCCTTTCCGATCTGGGTCGCCCCCGCACTGATGGTCCCGACCGTCAGGCCGCGCTGGCGGGTCGTCTGGCTCGTGTCGGCCGTCGCCCTCTTCCTGGCGATTGCTTCGCTATCCCGCGTCGTTCCCGCCGTCCCGAGGCTGCGGCTCGACGGGTCAGGAATGTCGCATTACGTCAGTAAGCTGGCGCTCAACCTGCCCAACGGCCCGTGGCGCGAGCGACTGGCGGTTGGCCCTTCCGCGGTGGGACTCGCGGTTGCTTCGACGGGCGTCGCGCATCTCTTCCTCGGAACCTTCGGGGCCCTCGGCCTTGCTGCGGTTGCGCTTGTGGTCCTGCTATTGCGCCGTGAGGGGGGCGCGGTAACGAACGTCGCGGAACGACCTCCCGAGGAAACGCGGTACCGAGTCGCTGTCGCCCTCTTCGTTCCGGTCGTGATCCTGACGTATCTGGTCATGGCCCTCGGACTGGCACCCGACCGCAACCCCGTGACGCAGGTCGACGAGCTCCAGCACCGTCCACTCGTCTGGGCCTACTTCGTGACGGCCGCGTGGGTCGGTGGCGCCTGCTACGAGCTCGGACTGAAGAGGTGGTTTGCGCGTTCGCATTTCGCCCGAATCACGACATCCACGGCGGTCTGCGGCCTCCTTGCCGTCCCGTTTTTCTTGGGCCGGGACGTCGAGGTCGGACCCGGCTGGGGCAAGGAGGTCACGAATACTCCGATGTCCATGAGCTTTTGTAAGTGCGCCCGGTACCTGCGCGAGCACAGCGGCCGGGGTGAAGTCGTCCAGGATTCGTTACTGTCGCCCGATAAGGCCCTGGGCGCTCTCTCGGAACGTCCCGAGTACGTCATCGAGTATCCGGATGGTCCGAAGCAGGCGCTGCTGGCGGACCGGCTCGATGCCATCCGGCGCCTCGAGCGAATCGTGGATGCAGCCGAGCTGAAACGCTCCGCCGCGAAACTGGGAATTTCCTGGTACGTCCTCCGCCCCAACAATCGGGTCGCCTGGGACCCACGATTTGTCGCGAGGCCGTCGTTCGAGTCGGGCGGCTATCGCGTCTATTCCCTCTCCGATCGGAGTCGGTGACTCGGCCGGACCGTTTCAGGGTACCAGCAACTCGATCGCATCGATTTTGAAGTCGCAAGGCTGACTGTCGGGCTGGATCCGGAAATCCGCGATCACGTCGTCCACCCACACGGTCGTTTCCCGTCCACTCCCCGTCGGCAGGTTCCAGTTCGCGTAACGCTGGTCGAGGCTGTAGCCGCGCTGACCGGGGCGCCTCCACGTGAGTTGAAATCGCGCGGGGGCGCCCTGGCGGTTGGCGTGTGAGTACCGAATGCGGATGCCCGCAACCTCTCTGGGCTTCGAGAGGCTAAACGTGATCTGAGGATCGATGTCGGTGACGCGCGCCGTTCTGCCGTCCCAAGTCGCGTCAGAGACCAGAGTGGGCTGCAGCGCGACGGGAACCTCCCGAAACACGGGGGAGTTGTGCAGGTCCTTGAAGGGGCCGATGCGTCCGTCTCGGAGCTTGGGTAGCAAGCGGCTCATCTCGTCCTGGCTCGGGTGCAGAAACGGCGTGTAACGCCTGATGATGCGGTAGGTCGGGACGCCGGCACGCAGGTCCCGGGCGAGTGCCTCGGCAGTTGCTGCGCCCTCGCGAGCGCGCTCGAGGCCGGCGGCGCTGTTCGGCCAGGCAAGCACGCAGAGGCCCACGAAAAGGGCGTTGGGGACGAACTGTCCAACAGCGGCGGTCCCGTACAGCCGAACGACCAGGGCAACCCACGCCCAGAGCGGGGTAGCCATGGCCACATAACGTTCCTGAAAACCTGCAAGTTCGCCGGCCCACCCGCGACCCCAGCCGACTCCGGCTGCAAGGCCCAACGGCGCGGCGAGAAATGCCACCAGGCCGTAGACCCGAGGTCGTTCCTCGGGTTCGAGTACCCATGCCCGAACCAGAAAGAACGACGCCAACGCAACCAACGCGACCGTCACCAATCCTGTCCATGGCCAACCCCGCGCCGTCGTCATTCCGAGGCCCGAGGTCAGAAACTGAAGCCCCACCCGAGCGTTGCTCGCGATCCCGTCCGAGACTGCGGGGTGGAGCCCTTTTTGGAAGCCGCGAAAATAGAGTGCGGTGAGGGCCACGCCTGGGAGCGCCGAGAGAGCAATAAGGGCGGATCTCCTGACTCGTCCCACCCTCGGTTGACGGAACTCGGCGAGCGCCCAGCCCACCATCCAGAGCGCAACTGCCGGAACATACATCAGTCCGGTTCCCCTGCTCAAGGGAAGCATCGTCAAACCGACACAGGCAAGGATTGCGTAGGCCGGGTGCGGCCAACTGCTCCGCGCGGCGATTGGAAGGAGAAAGCTCGCACCGACACAGGTGGGGAGGACCTGCCCGAGTTGGAAGCTCCAGAGCAAGTTGGCCCCGTGGCCGAAGTGAAGCAGCAGCGGAAAGAACGCGTCCGACGGCCGGCCGCCCCCGGGGAGAAGCGAGGCAAGCCTGATCAGCGCGGCCGCGAGCGCCGAGAGCATCGCGACGTTTAGCACCATGGCAGCGCGGACATCGTTGCCGGCCAGGCGATGGACAACCAACAGCGCCAGCTTCGGTACCGAAATGCGGTGCTCGTTGTGTTGTGCCCAGAGCCACTCGATGGTGATCGGAGCGGCGCCGACCATTTGGTCGAGCAGGGCGTAATCGTCCCAGTACGGCACGTCCGTCCCGTATCGGGCAACGAAGCCGGCGGCTCCAAGCGTCAAGAGCAGCCAGATGCTCCAGACGAATGGCCGTGCCCCGGCTTCCCGAATCTCGCCCTCTCGCCCTTCACTTGCGCCGCCGCCGTCACCGGTCAAGGGCCTGCTCCCCTGCGGTCCAAGCTCCGGCCGTCTCGCCGTCGAGACATCAATAAGCAATCATAGCGGCGGCCCCGGCTGGTCGCCAGGACGAATCCGGGAAGTTCTCGCTCGTAGAGCGATAGCGGCAGACTCGGACCGCCGGCGCCGGCCGGGGGCCTCGTTCCTAGCGGCCGGACCGGGCCTCCATCAGCATGGCCAAGGCCTCCTGCCGGGTCCCCTCGGCGGCCGAGTCGCCGCGGAGCATGGCGGCCAACTCCTCGACGCGCTGGTCGTCGTCAAGCGGGGCGATCGTGGTTCGCGTGCGGCCTTTCTCGGTCAGCTTGCGAATGACCCACTGCCGTTCGGCGTAGCTGGCCATCTGGGGCAAGTGGGTCACGCAAATTACCTGGTGATGTCGGGCCAGCTCGGCCAGGGTTTTGCCAAGCACCGCGCCGAGCCTTCCGCCTACTCCCGTGTCGATTTCGTCGAAAACCAGTGTCGGGACGCGGTCGACACCGGCCAGAACGGTTTTCACGGCCAGCGTCACGCGGGACAACTCGCCCCCCGAGGCGATCTTGCGCAACGGCCGCGGATTCTCGCCTGGGTTGGGCGTAAAGAAGATCTCGACGTGATCCGCGCCATGCTCCGGGGGTGGCGTCGCCGTCGGGTCGTCGCCAAGGGCCTGCGGTTCGACCTCGACCGACAGCCTGGCCCCTTCCAGGCCCAGTGGCTTGATTCTGGCCTGGATCGCTTTGGCGAACGCCTTGCATGTGCGCTGGCGTGCGGCGGTGAGGGCGCTGGCGGCCGTCTTGACCTCGCTCCATGCCTCGGCCAACGGGGCGTCGAGCCCGCGCAGGTCGGACTCGTCGCGTTCGATCGCGGCGAGCTTGCGATCGGTCTCTTCGCGCCGCGCCGCCAGGTCGTCCGGAGCGCAGCGGAACCGGGCCGCAAGTCGGCGGTAAAGGGCCAACCGGGCCTCAACTTCCTCGAGCCGGTCGGGGTCGTCATCCCAGCCGCGCCCGAGGTCGCGCAGGCTGTACGCGATCTCGCGCGCTTCGTCCGCGAGCCGTTCGCAGTCGGACGCCGCCGAGGCGAGCTCGGGGACCGCCTCGGCCAGCGGGGCCAGGAGCCGTGCAACGCGCTCCAGCAGCTCCTGGGCGGATCGGTCGGCCTCGTAGAGAAGGTTATATCCGTCGCTCGTCGCAGTGCGCAGTTGCCCGGCGTTCGAGAGACGGTGAGCCTCGCGGACCAACTCCTCATGCTCGCCGGGCTTCGGGTCGGCGGAGGCGATCTCGTCGCGCTCGAACTCCAGGAGCGCGCGCTCTCGCTGGCGCTCGTGTGCAGCGCGGATGAGGTCCAGCCGGCGCCGGCGCAGGGCGTCATGGGCCGCCCGTTTGGCGCGGTAGTCCTCCAGCAGCTCTTCGAGCCCGCCATGCGCATCGAGCAGGGTGCGCTGACGATCGGGCTCGAGCAAGGCGCGGCCCTCATGCTGGCCGTGGATGTCGATCAGCCTCGCCCCGAGCGCATGCAGCGTGGCGACCGTGACGGGCATTCCGTTCACGTGCGCTGCACCCCGGCCCTGGGCGGAGACCCGCCGGGTCAGGATGAGTTGCTCTCCATCGTCGTCCAGCGGGGCGTCGAGAATCGCCTCGACGTCCTTTCTTAGGCCGGGCTCCGTGAGGTCGAACACGGCTGCGGCCCGTGCCTCGCTCTTGCCCGCGCGCACGAGGTCGCCCGACGCCTTGCCCCCGAGCACCAGGCCAAGCGCGGTGAGCAGTAGGCTCTTCCCCGCACCGGTCTCGCCGGTCCAGGCGCAGTAGCCCCCTTGGAGCTCGACTCGGGCATCCTCGATCAAGGCCAGGTTCTGTACGGACAGCTCGCGCAACACGGCACGCGACCCTCAAGATTCCGAAGACGTTGATCCACCGATCGCGCAGAACTACGCAGATCGAATCTGATTGCAACATTGTTTATCGGCGTAATTCTGCATTATCTGTGGATTACTCTTCCTCTTTCTTTGGATTACGACGTCTTGAGTCCCAGGTTCTTGGCGTGGAACGCGATGGCTTCTTGGACATGCTTGTCCCAGTAGGCCCAGTCGTGGGCGCCCGGGAACTCTTCGTATTCATGGGGAATGTGGTGGTCGTCGAGGTGCTTGTGGAACGCCCGGTTTTGTTCGATGAGGAAGTCGTCCTTGCCGCAGTCGATCCGGAGCGCCGGGATTCGGCCGTGGTCGATGCGCTCGATGATGGCGAATGGATCTTCCGGGCCGTCCTGGGGCGACTTGCCGAAGATCCGCACGAATTCGGGCTTGGTGTGATTGAGCTCGTGCTTCGCCTCGCGCGTGAAAGCGAGTGCGCCGGAATGGGAGTTGACGCTGGCGAACATCTCGTGGTGCTTGAGCCCCAGCTTCACCGCGCCATAGCCGCCCATCGAGAGGCCGCCGATCGCTCGGCCGGAGCGCTCGGGCTTGACGGGAAAGGTCCGGTCGACGAGGCCGATCACGTCCTTGATGAGATCATCCTCGTAAGCGAGCCCTTCCACGGCGTTCGTATAGAACCCTCGACCGCCGTCGGGCATCACCACGACGAGCGGCAGGCCCGCGACGTAGCGCTCGATGCTCGTGCGCCGTACCCAGATGGTGTCGTCGTCAGAGAGGCCGTGCAGCAGGTAGAACACGCTCCACGGCCGCGGGAGCGCTCGGTCCTCGGGAAAGACCACGTTGAACGACGAGGCCTTTTGTAAGGACGTACTGAAATAATTGATCTGGGCGAAGGCCATGCGTTTACCTCGGGAACTCGGGGGAATGACGGTCTTCGGGTTCCGCCAGCAGTGGTTCAAGCGGGTCCGGCCACTCTCCGGGTCGTCCGCCAAGGCGCGACAACTCTTCGTCCGCACGGCCCAACAATGTGTGACGTTCGGCCCGATCGAGCACTGCCAGGAGGTCGATGCGTTGGAGCAGTTTCTTGGTGACGGGGCGCTTGGCATCGCGGAAGAGCAGGGCGTGGACCAGGTCCCTCGCGGACGGTTCGTCCAGCAGTGCGGCCGCCAGGGCGGCACGCTGCGCCGAGGCGAACGGGAGGAAATAGCACGTGTCGTCGCACAGCCGGGGGCGTTCGCGCTCGGGGCCATACGCACGGAAACGAGGAGACTTGTGAAGGCCGGAAACCGTCACCTTGTAGGGTGCAAAGCTGTAGGGGCCGATACCGAATAGCGAGAAGGGAGGCCTGTCTCGGTAGATCGACGATTTGCGCCGGTCGAAGCGAGCGGCGTGCGACGTCAAATAGGCCCAGAGCCGCGGCGCCTCGATCGCCAGCAACCGGGTGTTCTCACCGAGCGATCGCTGCGTAACGATGACCGCGCGCTGGAGCGCGGAGCCATCGATACGGGCAAGGTCGCCCCCCTTCAGTAACGGGTAGACGTATTCGGGCTCGACGTCGATCGCTTCGCCCAACCGGTTACGCCAGGCGTCGGAGTCGCGCTCGCGCGTTAGCTCCATCACGTCCGCGGCATCGTGCTTGACGCCCTGTCGCCAGGTCACGGGAGAGAGACCGTCTGCGAAGGCACATGTGCCGTACCGCTCGGAGTCGGCGACGGGTCCGCGGTCGGTGAAGCCCAGTGAACACTCCGGCGCTGTTGCGCCGAGGGTGCTGAAGATGGGGATTGCTGGATCGGGCGTTCCGGGCCCCAGGCGAACCCGGAGCAGGCACCCGTCGACGGCGGCGCGGAACCATTTCGTCGCGTCGATCCGGTGGATCGACGCCTCGGCGATTGGCCACTGTTGCTCCCTGGCGTGCGCCAGCACCGCGCGGGCGACGGTGGTCTTGCACAGCAGGGCGATCGTCGGCCGCTGGTCGGCCAGCTCGGCGATCAGCTTGAGCCAGACGGCCTCGGCGATGTCGAAGTTGGACGCGCCGGTGCGTGCCTCGAGCCCTTTCATTCCCTTGACGTTTCGCTTGTGGGGAACGTTGCCGCTCTCGAGCAATCCGAGTTCCGCGCTGGTGATCCACGGGGGGTTGCCCAAGACGAGCAGGGGGCCCTCCGTGTCCCAGGGCAAATCGCGCGTCAGGTCCAGGTCGAAGAGGCTTGCGCAAAGAACGTCGCCGTGTCCCCTCGCGGCAACCCGCGCGACGTCGGCGTGGCCTTCCTGGATCTCGATTCCCAGCACCTGCCGCGGGGGGGACGGACCGGCCAAGACCCCGGACAGAAAATGGCCGCGGCCACAGGTCGGCTCCAGGACGCGCGTCCAGCGCGTGCCGATGAGGCCGAGCTGGTCGAGGACCGCGGCGACCAGCGCCGGCGGCGTCTGGAAATCGCCGAGATCCCTCACGCACGTCCTCCGACAGAAGAAGAGATTTCACCCCAGAGCACGCTGAGATCGCAGAGCCGGAGAATGAGAAAAAAAGAAAGGTTGTCGCGGAGAGGTGATGAGGTGGTTGATATTAAGTAGAAGGGCTCTGTGATTTGGTCACTCCGCCTGCATTCTGTCTTTCTCTCCGCGTTCTCGGCGTTCTCTGCGGTGAGATCTTCGGCTACTTGATCTTGGCACCCACGACGCACTCCGGATCGTCCGCCGTGAGGAGGATGACCCGTTCCCCCGAGGTGGCCGCCAGCAGCATGCCGTTCGAGGTCTCACCACGGAGCATCGCCGGCGCGAGGTTGTTCACAACGACGATGAGCTTGCCCACGAGCTGCTCGGGCGTGTAGTGCTGACGGATACCGGCGACGATCTGCTTTTGCGTGTCGCCCACGTCGATCTGGAGGAGCATCAGCTTGTCCGCGTTCGGATGCGGCCGCGCCTCGAGGACCTTGGCGATTCGCAGCTCCACCTTGGCGAAATCGTCGTACGTAATGGGGTCGGCCATCGCATTCCTCGTAGCGGTTTGGGTCGTCGGGCGGCTTCAGCCGGGTGAGCAGGCATCGTAGCCCGCGCTCGGCGATCGTGTCAAGCCGAAAAGTGTACCGGCGTTCACTTGGACTCGTCGGGGCGGACTTCCAATCCGGGCAGGAGGTGAGGGCGGTAGCTCGCGCAGGCGGGGACCGCGACTTCCTGCCAGACGTCTCCGGCACGCTGAAGGACGATGAGCCGGCGCTCGACGGGATCGAGAATCCAATACTCCGTTACGCCGATCCGCAGGTACTCCTCACGCTTCTCGACGAGGTCGCGCCCCTCGCTTCCCTCGCTCAGGATCTCGACGACGATCTCGGGCACCCAGCGCGTCCAGGGGCGCGGCCCTTCGGGCGGGGGGAGCAGATACACCGCCTGGTCGGGAAGGCGGTCCGACTGCATCCCGGGGAGCCGGAGGCGGCATTCTCCGCCGCCCGCCCGATAGTTGACGACTCCGGGATGGGCTTCCTCGTACAAGACGAACATCCGTGCAAAGCGTCCGACACTTCGCCCGTGGCCGATTCCCGGTACTTCCGTCACGATGACGACCCCCCGCGCCAGCTCGTAGAGCCAACCTTCCTCGAAGGCGGCCTCGCTAAACTCGTCAAGCGTCATCTTCTGGCCGTGGTCGGGCGGACCGACGCGCCGCGTGGCAGTCGCCATGAGGTCCCTCCTCTCCAGCCGCCGGATTTCAAGACACGATTACCGCGAGCGCGCTCCCCCGGCCAGGCGGGCAACCCCCCCGCCGATCTGCCGAATCACCGACCAGGCGATCACGAACGGGGTCGTCGGGTGCTTCAAAATCGTAGGAGTGTTGCGCTCGAATACGAAATGCCCGGTGAACATGATCGCGTACCCGCTGAGGAAAAGCGCGAGCGACCAGAGGGGGCGGAAGGGGAGCAAAAGGAGCGCCGCGCCGACCATCGGCCAGCCCACCCCCACGTGCAGGACGTGATTGACGGGATGGCGATGGTCCTCGCGGTATTTCGCGACGAGGCGTTCGAACCGCGAAGCCGTGGCGGGGGCAGGGGCGGTCGTGGACATGGCGGATCTCCTTCTCCGTCGGGTCAGGGTCCGGGTCGGCGTGCGACCTTGGGCGTGCTTCCCTGGTGCACCTTCGGGTCGGTGTAGGTGTCCATTCCCTTGTGCGCGATCTGGCCGTAGTGGGTCTCGAACTTGAAGTGCGGCGAGTTGTCTTCGTCATGACAGCGCAGGCACATGTGCGTCTGGTCGGCCCGTTCGGCCGTCAGCGCGAGGAACTTGCGCGCGTCGCGGTCGTCGGGACTCTCGATGTGCTTCGAGGCCGGACCGTGGCAGTTCTCGCACTGGTTCCCCTTCAGGTGAGGGGTGGCTTCGGCTGACACCCAGCCTGAGTTGTACTCGAAGCCCGTGGTGTGGCAGGTCACGCACTCGGCGTCGTAGACCGTGTTGGGCTTCGGGTCGGTCACCAGGGAATCGTAGCCCCGCGCGTGCTTCGTAGTCGACCATTTGGCGAACGTCGCGGGATGGCACGATTTGCAGGCGTCGGCTCCCACAAAAGCCGCTCCCTGCGGCGCGTTCGCGTAGTGGTGGCGCGGGAAGCTCTCGACGATCTTGTTGATCTTGAGCAGGTCGCGGAAATCGTCTTGAACGACTTTCTTCATCGCCTCGGCCGGACCGTTGAAGCGGCTGTTCAGGGCTTGGGCCATGTACCGCATCGGCTTGTCGGTGTTCGGGAAGAAGCCGACGACCCCGACGTACTTCCCCTTTTTCCCCACGCTGATCAGCATCGTCCGCCCCTGGTTGAGGAGCTCGGGGTCTTCCTTGGGGTCGAAATGGGAGGTGCCGACGACCACGTCGAACCCCGGGTGGGCCTCCGCCAGCGTCTTTGCCAACTCGGGCGGACCTTGAACCATCAAGACTTGAAAGTCGGTGTCCTTTTCGAGGTCGGCGAGCACGCCGGGGAGCGACTCCGCGACCGTCTTGACCTTCAGGAGGGTGTCTTTCTCGGGGTCCGCCAGTTTGTTGAGCGCGTCCGGGTCGAGCACGGCGGTCACGCCGATGCGCGCCTTGCCGGCGTTCAGACGGAGACTCGGCTTGATGTTCCCCTCGAAACCGGGAACCTCGACGTTGGCGACGACGACCTTGGTCCGTTCGCCCATGTTGTTGAGGAACTGGCCGAGCACTTCTCCGACGCCCAGCTTCAGGTCCTCCGCGCTCAGGGCGAGGGCGTCGTAATTCATCGTGCTCAAGGCTTGCAAGGCCGTCATGAACTTGAACTTCGACTCTTCCGGACCGCCCCGCGAGCCGGCAGGGTCCTTGATCAGGCTGCCGAGATCGATCAAGGCGAGCGGCCACGACTGCGCCTTGAGCCGCTCGGCGAGGTCGTAACGGCGGGTCAGTCCGCCTTGTTGGCCCTGGGTGCACCCGCAAGGCTCGAGGTAGCCATCCTGCTCCCCCGAGATCACCAAGGCCCCTGCCGGGGTCGGCCAGTTGGCAAAAAGTTTCGATTTCCCGGCCGAATCGGGCACGGCGGGCGGTTTCGTGAGCGGGTTCGTCGGCGCATCGGCCGCGGCATCTTTGGTGGACGACGGCTGCCCGCAACCAATGTAGGCGAGCAGGGCCGCGACCAGGCCGACAGCAGCCACGGGCCGGGTTATGCTTCGCGCCATCGTGATCCTTTCGGTTCCAGAACGGATGCTCGCGGCCGAAGCCGGGCACGCGGGCGCGACCCCGTGAGCCCGGTCATGCCGTGTTATAACGCCTGCCGATCCATCGGTTAAGGCCAATCGCGGAGGTCAGCCGTGAAGCGATCAGTTGCCGATGTAGAGCGTGACGGGGACTTTGACGACCTCGGCCTGAGGATGGTCGGTCTTCAGCACGATGATGTCGTCAATGGTCGTGGGAGTGGTCCCGGGCGGGACCGTCACGGTGAGGCGATATTTGCCGTCCTTGCCGGCAGGGTCGACGGGCTCGACGGAGGCCTCGATCGCATCCGGTTTCTTGACCACCTCGAACTTGGTCGGGCGAAGGCCGCGGACCATCAGCGTGACCGTTCCCTTGCCGCCTGCCTTGGCGCTCACGTTCGGCAGGCTCAGGTGCTCGGGAACCAGCGTGACGGGCCCGACAACCTTGCCGAAGACGACCAATCGTGACTCAGGCTGCTTGGGGTGATCCGTCTCCAGCAGCAGCTCGTCGCGAAACGGCCCGAGCGGCATTCCGTGCTTCACCGTGACGGTGACCTGGTAGCCCCCTTCTTTGATCTTCAGTTGTTTCCGATCTTCGTCGGTGAGAGAGGTCACCGTTGCTTCAATCAGGTCCGGCTTCGAGCTGACGGCCTTCGTGATCTTGAATCCCGGCTTATCCGGCGACGAGACCGCAATCTTGGTGCGGTGGTCGGTGTCGTTCGGAATCGTCATGAACGCGATTGTCTTATCGGGGGGCGTAAAGATGAGCGCAGGATGGACCTCGCCGTGCGCGCCGAGCTCGATGGACGGCTGTGCGGGGTCGGTCGTCGAGATCGTCGCGCGCTGGTAATAGTCGCCCGAGAATTCCTTGGTGTTGAACGTCAAGTGGATCGTGGTCGACTCATTCGGTTTGACGGTGATCTCCGAGACGCCGTTTTCGAAGTTTGCCGCGGTGCACGAGCAACTCGTGGATTGCTTGGCGAGCCTGAGGTCGGCTTCCCCTTTGTTCCAGACGACCCAATCTTTCGCGAACGAGACGTGCTGGGCTTTCGCGCCGAACTCGTACTTGGGCTCACCTTCGACGACGATCTTCGGCACCGGACCGGTCGGTTTCGGCGGCACCGGAAAATGGACGACGTCGGTGGACGAGCTCACCGTGGGCAGGTAGTACACCGCCAGGCTGGCCGAGGCCGAGATCCCGATCACCAGCGCCGCCAGAATCAGCCAGCGCTTCATGGGAGTCCGCTCCGTGAGAAAGGATGGATCAAAGCGAAAATACGGATGCGCAACGCCAACCGAAAGGTCGTACCGCGGATCGATACAATCTTAAGGCCTTCTTCGCATCGGGGTCAAGCGGCGCACCCGCGGGCTCAGTCCGGCCGCCTGCCGGCGATATTGATCCCGTTCCCCTGCCCGGCGTGGTAGAAGACCTGGCCGGGCGAGAGGTCGGTCACGTCCTCCAGCCCCGCTTCGGCGAACCACCCGAGGATCTCTTCGCGGGTGTGCCGAGAGAGGAACCGCGGCGCGTACCAGTCGAGCGTGTCGCAGACGCGAACCTCGGGGTCCGGATGCATCGACACGCCGATGGTGAGCGCGTTCAGCAGCACGCCGATCCGCTCGACCGGCCGCCAGCGGCTGGCCATCAGCCGGCGCTTCAGCCCTCCGACCGGCGCCATCAGCCGGCTGAGCGCGACGAGCAGGCCGAGCGGCAGGCGGGTCGAGACTGCGCGATGGATCCGGATCAAGCGCTCCAGAGAGGCCTTTTCCCGGGAGTAGACCCAGATCACGATTCGCCCCCCCGGCCGGAGCAGGCGGGCTAGCGCCAGGAACGCTGCGCGGGGGTCTGGCGTATGGTCGAGCACGCCGAGGGAGTAAATGTGGTCGAAGGAACCCTCCGTGAACGGCGGCCGGAGCAGGTCCCCCCGGACGAGGGCCACGTCCGGCAACTCCGCCGTGAGGTCGCGAGCGGCGAGGACGGCCTGGCTGAGGTCGAGGCCGACCACCCGCGCTCCGCACTCGGCCGCGACCCGCAGGTAGCGTCCCATGCCGCAGCCGCCGTCGAGCACCCGCTTGCCGGCCAGCTCCTCGAAGGTTAAGCCGGTGCGGTTGCGAAATGTGGCCCGATCTTCTTCCGGGCGGAGAATGCGGAACCGGTTCCACTGGAGCCCGTAGGCCGCCTTGGTGCGGGACTGGTCCAAGGTGTCGGAGGCGGTCATGGGGTTACGGCTTGCTCCTTTGGTCCCACTGTTCCTCGGCCGCGCTCCGGCGCAGGTAGTGCGGTTCAAGCTCCCACGGATCGTCGCGGCGGCCGCTGGCCCACGCCTCTCGTGCCAGGTCCAACAGTCTCGCCGGGTCGGGTCGGCTGCCGGCCGGGTCGCCGTGGGGAAAGGAGTCGGGCAGGGGGGGCCGCAACCGGTCGAGACCGGGTCCCAGGACGAAGGTTCCGGCAGCGATGCGACCCAACCACCCGTCTTGCCGCTCGATCCGCGTCGGGGTGAGCCGGGTGAGGGGCGCGCCGGCGGTTCGCCGGGTGAACTCGGCCGTGTAAAGGTCGCCTCGCTGCGCATCCGCGATCACCGCGACGTGCCGGACGTGAGCGGGGGCGTTCCCTGCGAGGACCTCGAGGCTGTCCAGCCCGACGACCGGAATGCCGAGGGCGTACGCAAGCACCTTGGCCGCAGTCACACCGATTCGCAGCCCCGTATAGGAGCCGGGACCGAGTCCAACGGCGATGGCACCGAGGTCTCGGGGCGCGAGTCCCGCGGTTTCGAGGAGCTCGCGGACCGCAGGGATCAGGTTGCGCCCGTGCCGTTGGGACGGATCGGGGCTGGCGCCGTGGACCGCGCCGGCCGTCGTCGCGAGCGCAAGGGCGGCGGTTGGGCTCGACGTATCTAGCGCAAGGAGGTTGACCAACGACGAAAGGCTCCTGCGGCATTCTCGAGAGGACGATAGGAGTCCCTCCCGCGGCACGTATTGGGGCGGCTACTCGACAGTGGCTATTCTATTCGTCCGATGGCGAAACGCTCCAGGGACTTCCGGTTCCACAACGCCACAGGCCGCGTGCGGGACAATGAAAGTCCGGTGTGGACGAATATCCTACAGGCGTAAGACTTCTAACCCGCTGGCGGCGCGTGGTACGACGCGGGGGTCGTTGGGGGTCGCGCGGGTAAGCGGCGTGCTTGACCTTGACCCTCAGGCGTGGTCGCAACTATCTTATAGAGATTGAGCCTGGGTGTTTTCCGAGAGAATAACGATTCGAATCTCCTCCCCCCCACGCACTCGCCGTTCCGGAGGTTCTCCCCTGTGCGCCGCGCACTGATCAGCGACATACACGGCAACCTCGAGGCGCTCGAAGTTGTCCTCGAAGACATCAAGGCGCAAGGGATCTCGGAGATCTTCTGCCTCGGGGACATCATAGGTTACGGTCCGAATCCACGCGAGTGCATCGACCGAGTTATGGACAGTTGCAAGGTGACGCTGCTGGGCAATCACGACCAGGGGGCGATGTTCGACCCCGACGGCTTCAACGTCGGTGCCGAACGGGCCATATTCTGGACCCGCGAGCAGCTCGAAAACGCAACCGACCGCAATAACGAGAAGCGCTGGGAGTTCTTGGGGGAGCTGCCGCGGACCCATCGGGCTGACCCCTTCCTGTTCGTTCACGGCTCTCCGCGTAACCCGCTGAGCGAGTATATTTTTCCCGAGGACATCTACAATCACCGGAAGATGGAGCGCTTGTTCCAGCTTGTGGAGCGCTACTGCTTCCAAGGCCACACGCATGTGCCCGGGATATTCACGGAGGGCTTTCAGTTTTATGCTCCCGAGGAGATCGACTACGAATACACGCTCGGTGACGGCAAAGTGATGGTCAACGTCGGGTCCGTCGGGCAGCCGCGCGACGGCGACAACCGTGCATGCTATGTGGTGCTCGAAGACGGTCACCCGTCAGCCAACGGCGCGGCCGGCGGTGAGGCACCCCCCGCGACCGGGCCGGTCAAGATCACGTACCGGCGGCTCCCTTATGATTTCGAGACCACGATTCAGAAGATCTACGCCATCTCCGAACTCGAGCCGTTCCTGGGCGACCGACTTCGCCAGGGTCGATAACGTGCCCGAACGGCCCTCCCTCGGGCGGCGCGTGCGCCCCGGTCCGCCCTCCCGCTCTCCCCGCAAACCCCCTCCTTTTTGGCTTGGCATCTTCGCATCGGCTCTGGGGCTACGTCCACGATGAGTAATGAGAAGCGATTTGTCTTATTCTTGATATTATCCCTGGGATCGGTGGTCGTCATCCAGCTCGGGATGGAGCTGACCGGGCTTGCGCCGAAGCGCAAGCCAGCGGTTCCTCCCCTGGCGGAGGCACCCAATGAACCGGGCGCGGACAAGAAAGCCGAGGAAGCCCCGCCGGAAGCGGTGGCCTCGAAAGACAAGGAAAAGGGGAAGGCCGAGCCCGAAAAGCCGGCTCCGGACAACCCGCAGGCGATCAAGAAGCCGCAAGTCGAGCCCGTCGAACCTGCCGAGCTCGTCCTGGGCGCGACCAAGTACGACGGGCCGCAGGGCTACCTGCTCCAACTCCAGCTCACCCAGAACGGCGCGGGGGTCGAGTCGATCGCCTCGTCGCGCTACGAGGCCGAGTTCGAGGGGAAGAACCGTCACCTCCCGATGCGCATCCTCCAGCGCAACGGTACGGCCCCCGCGCCGTTTGGGATTTCGCTCGTCTCGCTCGGCGAAGCGGCCCAAGCCGACGCGCCCAAGGGGGAGGTCCCGCTCGAACAAATGATGTGGGAGGTCGTGCGCGACGACCAGAAACGGATCGTCCGCCCGGTTCCTGCCACCGCGAAGTCCGAGTCCGAGGCCAAGGGGGCGGAGATCGTCTTCCGCACCAGCGCCGGGGTTCCGGCGGTGACGATCACGAAGACCCTCCGTCTGCTCAAAGGGGCCAACGGTTTCGAGATGGAACTGGGATTCGCCAGCCCCGAACAGAAGCGCGACGTGGTTTACAAGCTCTTCGGTCCCCACGGCGTGCCGATCGAAGGGGAGTGGTACACGGGCACTTTCCGCGATGCGTTCTTTGGGCAGTTGGACGGGTCTAAGACCAAGATCGTGACCAAGGCGGCGAACGACATCGCCAAGGCGAAGGAGCTGGAGCACTTCCAGACGTCGCCGCTGAAGTTTGCCGGCATCGAGAACCAGTACTTCGCGGTCTTGATCGAGCCCGACCCGGTCCCGACGACCGAAGAAACACGGTGGGAGACCGACGCCGTCGCGACGGTGATCGACGCCGACCCGAAGGCCTTCCAAAAGGCCGATATCGGCCTGGAGATCACCTCGAAGGCCGTCACCGTGGGGCCAAATAGCCCGTTCACCCAGTCGTTCAAGGTCTTCGCGGGTCCGAAGGCAGCCGACGTGCTCGCGCCTTACGGCGCCGAGGGCCTGGCCTCTTATCGCAAGGTCGGCTGGTTCGGCATCCCGTTCGCCCCCGAGGTCGCCGGCGTCATCTCACCGTTACTGGATTATATTTACAGGTTTACAGAGGCTGTCGCCCGGGTTTTCGGGGGGACGAAGGGCAACTACGGCGTTTCGATCATCCTTCTGACGCTGCTGGTCCGGCTTTGCATGTTCCCGCTGGGGCGCAAGCAGGCGTACGCCGCGAAGAAGATGCAGGACTTGCAGCCGCACCTGAAGGAGCTTCAGGAGAAGTACAAGGACGACAAGGAACAGCAGACGCGCGAGACGTTTGCGCTGTACAAGCGGCATGGCGTGAACCCGGTGAGCGGGTGTCTGCCCGCGTTGATTCAACTGCCGATCTTCGTCGGGCTCTGGCAGGCGCTGAACACGAGCGTCCATTTGCGGCACGCCTCGTTCCTGTACATTCAGAACCTGGCCGCTCCGGACATGCTTTTCCGGTTCCCGACCTCGCTGCCGCTGGTCGGCCAGTACTTCAACCTGCTGCCGTTCCTGGTCGTGACGTTGATGCTGATCCAGACGAAGCTCTTCGCCCCCCCGGCGACGACGCCCGAGGCGGAGATGCAGCAAAAAATGATGAAATACATGATGGTTTTCATGGCCTTCATGTTCTACAAGGTTCCTTCAGGACTCGGTATCTACTTCATCACGAGCAGCCTCTGGCAGATCAGCGAGCGCTTGCTGCTGCCGAAGGCGAAGGCCGGGTCGCTTCCTCCGAACGACCTCGGCGACGGCAAGTCACCCGGCGACGGCAAGTCGCCTCCTGGCGGTGGTGACGCTCCAAGCAAGCCGCCCGGAAAGCTCGCGCAGCTTTGGGAGAAGGTTCTCGACGAGGCCAAGAAGGACCCGACGTACCGCAAGGTCATGGGCGACGACGGGCCGGACGCGGGGCGCGAGAAGGACCGCGATCGAGACCGGGGCCGTCCACGGGCGCGGCCCGGCCGCCGTCGGTAGGAATCTGCTCGTAACGGCTCGCCCGTTGGTGTGGGGTGGCCACGCCCGGAGTCTTCGACGGGCGTGCCACCCTACGGCGCACCTGGCGGTCGGCTCTATCGCTTCCTAAGTCCACCCAAGATTGACGGCGCGATGTCTCTGTTCGACTCGAGTGACACGATCGCGGCGATCGCCAGCCCCTCTGGGGCGGGCCCTCGAGGTATCGTGCGACTCTCGGGCGACGATGCGTGGGCAATCGCACTCTCGGGGTTCGAAGCGGATCGCCCGGAGCCGCCGCCGGCGCGGGCTGAGATGCGCATTGGTCAGTTGCGGGTCGATGGGCTACGGCCCCGGCTGCCTGTCTCGGTGGCGCTCTGGCCCGCACCTTGGACTTATACGCGGCAGCCGCTGGCCGAGATCCATACGGTGGGTTCGCCACCGCTCTTGCGCCAAGTTTTGACACACTGCCTGGCGCGGGGGGCGCGGCACGCGGAGGCGGGCGAGTTCACGCTCCGCGCGTTCTTGTCCGGCCGGCTCGACCTGACGAGGGCCGAGGCCGTGCTCGGCGTGATCGATGCGCAAAGTCCGGCGCAGCTCGACGCCGCGCTGCGTCAGCTCGCCGGCGGACTCTCGGCCCCCATCACCTCGCTACGGGACCGGCTGCTGGACGTACTCGCCCATCTGGAGGCGAACCTCGACTTTGCCGACGAATCCGACGTCGACCCGCTCGGCCGTGCGGCACTGGCGGCGGAGCTTCGGGCGGCTTCGGACGACGTTCTGGGGCTCGCCGAGAAGCTCTGCGGTCGAGACCGCTCCGACGGCGCTCCCCGGGTTGTCCTCGTCGGCCCCCCCAACGCGGGGAAGAGCCGCCTCTTCAATGCGCTCGTGGGCGGAGCGCAGGCGATCGTCTCTCCGGTTGCGGGGACGACGCGCGACTACGTTTCGGCCTTCGCGGATTGCCATGGATTGACCGTGGAGCTGGTCGACACGGCCGGCATCGATATGGCGGAGACTCAGATCGAGCAGGCCGCCCAGGCGCAGCGAGTCGACCAGACCGCACGGGCCGACATGCTCCTGGTGTGCGAGCCGTCGGGAATGCCACGCGCTTCCGAGTCGCTCGACTTGGACGATCGTGTGATCCGAACGCGTCGGCCGGATTTGCGAGTGACGACGAAGTGCGACCTTGCACAACCGTCACCGGATACACTCGCCACGAGCGCTGCGACAGGAGAAGGGCTCGAGGCCCTTCGGGCGGTGATTGCAGCGACGTTACGTCGTCAGGTCACGGACGCCGACCTGCCGGCCAGTACGAGCGCGCGGTGCCGCGACAGTTTGGGGCGGGCCGGGGAAGCGCTCCGATCCGCCGCGGAGACCGTTCGATCTGGCGGTGGCGATGAGCTTGTCGCGATCGACCTGCGCCAGGCGGTCGACGAGCTCGGCAAGGTCATCGGGGTGACCGTGACCGACGACATCCTCGACCGCATCTTCAGGCGGTTCTGCATCGGCAAGTGAACCGATCCTGCGCGCGTCCGCCTCACGCTCAGTCGCCGTCACACGCCTTCAGCGCGAGGACTGCGAACGCCGTTCCCGCGTTCGTGATGTAGTGGGCCTTGTCGTTATTCAACGAGC